>CAZPCR010000018.1:0-17288 GCA_964585035.1 uncultured Anaerolineaceae bacterium | reverse complement strand
TGAGATCCTGGTCGTCGAAATAAGGGAGTCGCAGGCTCAACCCGCGATTCAAACTCTGGGCATCGGCGCGAGCCTTGACCGTGTGGATGATGTCACCAGTCATATAACGAGCCAGTGCCCGACCCTGATTGACCAACTGGCCCAGCATGCCGTAATGCTTATTATGATATTCCTCATCTGCGATGACATAGGGAGCCAATGAACGTGCTGAAAAGAGCACGTTCAAAAAGCGCTGCATCGATGTAATATCCGCTTCGGCTTCACTGACCGAATTGACAAGCAGCTTGTCATGGTCGTCAAACGCGACCCACTGCGGCAGGTAGAACCGCCGTGCTGCCGGAACAAAGGGGACGAGCAAATCGCCGCGGCCCTCCTCCGCTTTTCCCTCTTCTGCAATGGCGTCCGTCGAGGCAGTGATCGCGGATTCTGGTTCCATCTCATCGGTAACCGGGATAGAAGGAATGTCCTCGTCTTCCGCAGCGGCATAAATAACATGCCTCCCGGATGGCAGCATGTTATAGACCATATGGGTCGCAGCCGTGAACCGTATCAGTCCCGAACTGACCACTATGGCTTCGTCACCTGATTGGTCAAGCTCAGCCAGGCGCTGGCGCAGCAGGATGTGAACGTCCCTGCCCCCAAACCGATCACGCAAACCGCCAACATGTTGTTCGCGAATGGACTGGGGTACAGGCAAGGGTTCAGATCCCCCTGCCGGCTTCGTTACCACGCGATCGGGTAAAGTAAAACGCACGCTGCCCGAGCGCTCAACGAAGGCCTCCGCGATCTGCCGGGCCTGTGTTTCAAGAAATCGTTGGATAATGACCGGCTGGGCATTAAAAAGCGCTTGCTGCTGGTCATACTCCTCCCGTAAGCGATCAATGGGTGTCCCGTGTGAATAACCCATGCTGTTTATTTGCAAGTTTTCGGCCATATTCCCTTCCCAAGAGACGAATTGGAAATCATACCATAAATGACATACTGAATCTCGGTACACGGAATTTCTTTTGGAAAGTGTATTTCCTTACATCTGTATCCCATACTAATAGTTTGAGAAGATAAAAACCGAAAGATAAATACGGGCTGGGGAAAACACTCGCCCATGTTCATCTTTCGGTGAAACCATCAATTGGAAAATAAGTGGAGTATAGAAGGATCAAATCAAACGGGGAAAATGGCAGAATCAGAATATACACCACGGTATTCAGGTGGCAACAGCCCGGCAATATGCTGCATGATCAGGTCGGAATTGTTCTGACGAGCGTCACGACGCGCTTCTCCGCGGCCTTCAATGAGAGGTAGAGTAAATGACTTTCCTATGCGAAGCTCAAGAGTGTGACGTCGGGATGTCAGTCCGTCTTTCATGAAATCGCCTGTGGTCCCCACAATGCCGACGGGCAGGACCGGAACACGCGCTTCGTCAAGAATGTACGCGACCCCCGGCTTGGCACGGCGCATGGCAGTGGCATGTGAACGTCCGCCCTCCGGCGCGATCATTAGAGGAAACCCTGAGCGCAGCATAGCCAGCATGATCTCGATCAGCTCCCGGTCATATTCGCCGCGATGCACAGGGATCACGCCGTACATCTCAAGCAGCTGGCCCTGGAACGGTCTGTCGAATACATCCGCCGCACCGACGGCTTCAATGGTGGTGGGCCAGAAGGCCAGTGTAAAGGGCGGATCGAAGATCGAAATATGATTGATCGCCACCACATAAGGCTGACCGGTTGGTATGTTTTCAAGGCCTGTCATTTTTATATTTCCAAAAAACCTGAATACACCCTTGGCTAACGTTTTCAGGGTAAAGCGCCGCAGGCGCAGGCCAATCGAGACCCGATATGTTCTCTTATTCACACAATCTCCTGGCTTGCTCGAATACCTCGTCGGCGCTCAACTTGTCTGAGTCGATGACGATCGCGTCGTGCGCGGCGCGCAGCGGTGCGACATCGCGGGTAGAGTCGATCCGGTCGCGTTCAATCACCGTGTCCAAAATGACGTCATAATCCAATTCAGTACCGCGCGCCTTGTTTTCCTTATGACGGCGGTGGGCGCGTTCAGGCGCGGATGCATCCAGATAAATCTTCAGGTCGGCCTCGGGTAAAACAACCGTACCAATATCGCGCCCCACCATTACTACGTTGCCGCGCAGGCCGATGCGGCGCTGCTGTTCGGTCATGGCGCGACGCACATCGCGATACGCTGCCACGATCGAGACATTGCGGTCTATATCGGGGCCACGCACAGCCCAGGTAATATCCCGGCCCTCCACGATCACATCGCAAACGCGTCCATCGGGTTTCGAAGCGGGTAGCACGTCGATCTGTACAGTCTCCGCCAAAGAAGTGACTGCGCCCTCATCGTTAACATCTGTCCTGCGCTGCAAGGCCAGCCAGGTCACTGCGCGGTACATCACACCGGTATCGAAGAACAGATAGCCAAGCGCATCGGCCAAACGTCGTCCGAGCGTGGACTTACCTGAAGCGGCGGGCCCATCGATCGCAATAATGGAAGGAATAGATTTCATAATTCAGTCCGCCATAGAGAACGCAGAAGGTAGAGAGCGTGCCCTCCATAATCTCTGCAGGGACGATTTCAAGGTTTCGGCGCGGCCGAATCAATGAACAAGTCGCTGCGCACCCACAGGATAATATTTTCCGTGGTCACGGGCATCTGATGGAAGCTTATCCAATCGACCAGGTCGGAGAAGTGAGCCTGACCCCACTGAGGCGTCTGCCGCCAGACAAAACTTTGCCCGCGATAACCAGCAGCGAGCGCCGGATTATCCTGGTCGGTGGTGATGACGATGGGCGGAGAAGTTGAAATATCCAACGCGCTTACCACATTCACCGAATGGTCATGCAAAAGCCATTCCAGGGCAGGTGAATTAATACCCGTGATCGTCACGGGCTGAGAATTGATATTGTTATTGCTCCAATCCGACATTTGATTCACAGTGGTCAAGAGCAAGCCGGACTGCGGAATCCCCCGGTCGGGAGACCACATCTCCACGGCATCCGGTATCACGCGCAGACTCGCCGCGCCCAGGATGGCGCCGAGCGAATACACTCCCAAAACGGCCGTCAGTCCAAATACTGCGCCGAACCGGGCCACACGAATGGACCACCCAACCGCCACAAGCAGGATGCTTACGACCAGCAGGAAGAAGGAGCCAACCATCAACCAGGTCCGCAATGTAACCTGGTCAGGAGAACCGCCCGCCTGGACCAAACCCAGAAAATCAAACCAGATGAAAACCAGGATAAGTACGCTCAAGCCTGTCACCCCTAAAACCTCACGGCGTTCTTCAGGTAATACATTCAAATTACGTGTCAGTTCTAGCGCGGCCAGCGACCATAAAGGCACCAGCATCCACGCCAGATCGGCAACCTGGCGGCCAGGATAAAAAAGCGCCAGCAGCAAGGCGACCAGCATCCATATACACAAGGACATGACTCGGCGGCTTCCGTGGATCCATCCGCGCACCGAGATAATGATCGTCAGCACCAACCCCAATGGTTGGTAGGCTACCAGGGAAAATAATAACAAACCCGCGGAGACACCCGATGGTTGAACCCAGCCCTGAAAGTATTCCGGTATCGACGACAGCCAGGTGCTCAAGCCATTGGGAGATACGAAGAAAAGTGTTCCAGCAAGGACGATTGTTCCCAGGGCAAACCATAATCCGTTAAGCCATTCGCTGCGGTCGCGGCGCTCGGGAACTGTTTCAGTTTCCGTTTTTTGACGGCCTTCCAATATCTGCCGAATCGCCCACGTCACGGCCAATGCAAGGACTCCGGACCAGAGCCAGGTCCCCGAAAGTAACGCCAGACCGGCGAAGACTCCGGCCCAACTGGACTTTCTCCGCTCCCAAAATCCCCACGCAAAGAGCAAAAAGGTCACAGCCAGTATGGGGCTGCCCGCCTGGCGTGAAATGGCAACTAGACCCGGATCAAGGGCAAGCAGGAAAGCTAGGATCACTGCAGGCCTGGGTTTAATGCGTTCGCGAAAGAGATAGGGAACAAAAACCAACGCGCTGCCCACCAATGCGGGAACCAGGCGCGCCAGGAAATTTATCCCATCGCCATATAAGAAAAAAAACAACGAGGTCAAAAGGATGTACGCAGGTTGAGAGCCAATCGCAGGATGCGCGCCTTGCGTAATATGAAGAGCCTGCAAGGCCCACCTGGCTTCAACATCCGAAAGAGGCGGCCCGCCCAGTTTAACCAAACGGACAGAAAGTGCCAGAAGAAAGGCAATTGCGTAAAGAGCGGTTTGATGGCGGAAGGTTCTCATTGGCTGTATTTTACTAGAAGAATGCTGGCTCTACCCGTTTTCACAGAAAAAGATGGGACATAAAATAAGGAAGGAAAGTTTTCGTGCAAAACCAGGCCCTCAAGGATATTGCACATCTCTTAAGGGACTTCGTAAATGCTTACATTACCTTGTTTAAATACCTGGATCAAATTTCGCTGGAACTTATTTTCCTGCACGGGATATGTCGAGCGTTCCAACCCGCCTATATAAACATAGCGGATATTATATTGCCTGATAATATCGAGCGCGGCCTGCCAGTTATTTGCGGCATATAAAGTCTTAATGTCATCCTCGCGCGAACCCTGCTCGGCTCCCCCGCCGCGCCACTGCGACTCATGCCCCGGCCAGCCAAGCACCGCAGGCTGACCGGTGTATTCGGAGATGCGCGCATAGCTTGTATAACTTCCACCCACCGCTTCCGCGATCACTCCTAGAGGGGCGGATTTCAACCAGGTAATTGCCGCGGCTTCATCCGGGTCTTCATGTTGGATGCGGGTGAAATCGTCCAGCGTCCATCCATAGGGCGGGTTAAAGTTATTCGTTTTTGTGATAATGGACAGCGCAGGATAGATTAACGATATTAACAGCAAAAGGCTGAAACCGATACGGAAGATCCATTCCCACATGCCGCGCAGTTTTTGCAAAAGGATGGCTGCCCCAAACGCAGCGGCCAGACTCCATAATAACCAGGTCTGATAATAAAATTTAAAAACAGTATTCAGGCGATAATTAAATTGATCGCGGAGAAAAACAAATTCGGGAGCCACTACAAGGAGGGTGCCGAGCAGGATGAGAAGTAAAACAAAAACCATGGGCTGCCGGTTTGAAGTTAAAGGCAGGTCATTCGATGCAGGAGCCTGCTCTTGAGCCATAGTCTTCGGCTGGCTATCCGCCATCAAAAGCGCCAGGGAAGGGATTAGAACGGCGGCCATTGTCAGCAGCCCGCCGACATATGAAAAACGACGGGACAATGCAGCATTAAAGAACGAACCCAAATCCGGCGTGCCTTGTGAGGCAAGATATTGTTGAGCAAAGGCGGCATCTTTTATGAACGCCAGCCAACCCACCGCCCAGGAAAAGACAAAGAAAAGAACAAGAAGACCTATCCCTAATCCAAAGGAAAGCAGCCATTTGGCAGGTCGCTTTTCGGCACGCCACAGATAGATAAGGTAAGCGAACAAGGGTATTAACATCGGCGCGAACATCACCCAAAACTGCGAGCCGCGCGTGGGATTGATAAGGTTTGGCAGAATGCCACCTGCCTGGGAGGAAAAGCCAATATAGAAGGGCAAGTACAACAAAAGCGCTGAGAAACCCAGGGGCAAGCCAAGGGCAAAAACATCCTCGAGGCGCGCCCACGACCAGCGATCCTCCCGCACCCGGAAGAGAACATAAGCCAATACGACCAGGGCGGAGGCGATCAGGATATCCCAGGTGTTGAGGAAAGCCAGGCCGCCCAGGATAAGCGCCGCGGCCAGGAAACCAGTCTTGCTGATCTGTAAACGAAGTCCGAAGAGATTGGTCTCGCCGCGCCAGCCCCCCAGGAATATGTTCAGTGCGACGGCCACCGCCAGCAGGTTGAATGGAATGGCCAGCACGTGCGGATGAAGATCGCCCAGCAGAAAGGAGAAGAAGGGGAATTCATCAATGATCTCCTGGGCATGATGCAGGAGATCGGTATCAGATATAACGCGCGAGGCGCGCCACCACCACAAGTAACGGTCAGGCAGCCAACCATAGGGAAGGACAGGCTGATCGCTTAAATCCTTGATATCCAACCACGTCCAAAAGTTGAAGGTCGAAGGTTGAGGATTTAGAGGCCAAAAAAAACCGCGTTGATGAAGGACATCCAAAAATGCTTCCAGGTTGCTTACGAGCAGCAGAAAAAGGGGGCCAAGGAAAGCAAAACCGATCGACGATCTACGATTTGCAGTTCCAGGTTCGCTTTCGGATGGATGCCCATCCTCCAATGTGCGCTCCCTAATTGACAGAAGGTTATAAAGAAGCCCGTACGCACCGACCGCCGCCAAACCAAAGATGAGCGAGGTCATCAGGTTGTGTGCGGCACTGGCGGGAACGGACGTCAATTTGGCGAGCATAGCCGTCAACACATAACCGAAATAGTAATAAGAAATGGCATAACCGGATAACCATGAATCGTGCGGAGGAAAAGCCGGCGAGCGCAGGATGGAATTGATGAACATCAACTCCATGGGTCTTTCCGTCCCGCTCAAATCAGGATTTCCCGCACGGAGCAGCGCAAGAAACGCAAATGCAACCAGGAAAAGGATCTCCAGGGTGATGACAAGACGCAGGTTCTGCTTTAGCCAACCGAAGATTTCTGATTTAAAATTTTCGATCCTGAGGGGAGGAAAGAAAAAAGCAGAAAAGCTTAATCCAACCAACAGTAGTAGACCGAAAAGAATTCCCCCGACGTTATTCTGCGTCAGCCCCAAAGAGGTCAACAACCAGAAAACATACCCCCAGACCAACAGGCCCGCGGCGCGCGCCAGGCTGTAACCGCGATCCGTCAGCGCAGGGAAAAGACGATAGGCGAGAGGGAAGGTGAGCCAGCCGAGCAGGGTGATGATGAGATACCAGGAGATGAAGGCAAACATTCAGAGAGCAGTGACCAGAGATTAGGGAGGCGGGAGAAGGGCAGGTGGCAAATTAAAATGACCCTCCGGCCCAGGATCAAAGTCCAATATTTGAACAACAGCCTCGAGATTGATGGGCCCGTAGATATGAGGAAATGACTCACCAGCGGAGACTCCGGGCGGAGGCGTGCCATCCGGAGGTTCCCATTTCAATCCGGAGGTGAGACGTGTCGGGTCAATTACGAGTAGGACCAGACCGGTTTGCCCTTTGTAGAAGTTTTCAGCCACAGGCAATGCCTGCGCATACGTCGAGCAATGGATAAAACCATCGGACTTCAGGCTTGGAGCTGCATATTGACCGGATTGTTTGGCATCCATCCATTCCTGGCGGGAGGTGATATGAACAATGTTCAATGGATCACCTGATAGATGGACGTATCGCCATCGTGATAAACCGAGTTCCACAATTTACCGTTGTATTGCACGAACTTATCGAGACCGGCACCCGGGTATTCCGCCCGTTCCAGCTGTCCAACGACAATATACTTAACGCCGTATTCCTGAAGGAAGGCCTGCACCACTTGCACATCGGTCGTCGTGTAAAAAGAATCGATCTCGCTCACACGCTCCTCGACCAGCTGTGGGGTCAGCGTGCGCTGCTGGCGTTGATGCCAATTCCACCCGACTACGCCAGGCAGGCCGGTATAGATCGTGAAGCGCGTACACCAGCGGTATTCGGGGCAATTCGCCTCCACTAAAACTGGCGAACCCTGCACGTTATCCTGCATCCAACGGATGGCCTGGTAATCGTGGACCAGGTCCATGGTCACGCCGAAGTCTGCATATTGGGCGTACTTCATATAGGTAATGCTGTCGAGTGTAAGCGGGACTCCCTCGGCCATGCGGTCGGACACCTTATCGGTGGTCGCCGTTATGGTATAGAGCGCCGCTCCCGCCAGCAAAAGCACCATGCCCCCCTGGAAGAAGCCGCGCCAACCGGGACGCCATTTTCGAAACTCCGGCAATAGCCATGCTAACGCCGCTGCCGCCGAGACAGACAACAACGCCCAGGCTTGCAGGTAGAACTTAAAGACCGTATTCATACGGCCAATGTCGCCCCGCACCACTACGATTTCAACGACAATCGTAATGAGGAGGGATGTGCCTATCAAAAAGAGAACAAAGCGTTTAAGGTCGGGCATATTGGGACGCAGGATGAGCAAACCGGCCCATACCGCCAATGGCAAAGCGACCCACCCAATTTCGACGCTCCGATATGCCAGGTAAAACAACCCAACCAGGAAGACGGCAATGCCCGCTTCGATTAGCACTTGATAAGGGCGTAGTTTATTCAATGAAGAGACCGGCGTTGATGCCAACCAATCAATCGTCTCCCAGACCATCCACCCGGTGATAATGAAGAGGAACAACCCCCATTGCGTCAGATAGGACCAGATGGGTGTCTGCGAGGCCGTCCAGGGATCGAGGGCGCCATACCCCTGACTATAAGCCGCCCGGTAAGGCTCATAAAGCAGATATGACATAATAATCAGGAAACCCGCGCTGCCAATGATCAAAACCACTTTCCTGGCCCACACAGGTACATCTATCCGCCAGCTATCCACCATATCAGAACGCCATACGGCATACGCCAACACAACGAAGCCAATTGGCAAATAGGTATAAATATCTGAAAGATTGGTGGGATACAACGCGCCGATGGCGAGTGCACCGATCAGAAGCGAGAAGATCGAGAACCGGCGGCCCCGCACAATGGAAAGCGCCCAGGCAAGCGCCAGAAGCGCTAACGGCATGGCCAACATATGCGCATGCAGGTCGCTGTATAAGAATGTAAAAAATGGGAATTCCGTGATCTCGTTGCCAGGTCCCGGCGGGATGACACGGCTCGGATCCCAGTACCAATCGCCTCGTCCATAAGGAAGGGACTGACCTTCCATAGCCTTGATCGAACCTTCTGCAGCCCATATGATACGCTGCCCAATATTCGCATTATCGATGATACCGCCAGGCGCGGCCATGCGCTCAAAGCCCTGATAGATCATTCTCACTGTGCCAAGGTTTCCCAGCACAACCATTAATAACGCTGCGAGCAAGCCCGCAATAAACCGGGGGTCGGAAGCAGGGGATCGGGAATCGGAATTTGAAATTCGGGAATCAGGTCCCATATCCAGTAAATTCCAGCCCACGCAAAAGGCTCCCATGCCCACCGATGCAAACAACGTTGGAAGAATGAAATTGTAGGCAAGCGTTGGTACGATGCCAAGCAGTTTTACCGGTGTGGCAACCAGCACAAAGCCGTAATAGTAATAATTGATATACCCACCGGCAAACCATGGGTCGTAGGGTGGGAAGGATGTACTTTTAATGATGGCATTGAAATAAGAAAAGTCCATGGGCCGCTCGCCGCCCTTGGACGGATGCCACAAGTCCGGATTGCCAATACGGATGAGCAGATCGAAAAGGAAGAAGGCGAGGAACAGCCCCTCGATCATCATGAAATATTTCCTGCGCGACTTCCACTCCTCTGCCAACTCCACTCTTTGCATCCAACCCAGACTCAGACCGGCCAGCGCCAGGACAGCGAATATCACGGCGATCGTCGTACGCGTGACCGGCACGCCGAACGAGCCGCTCAACCATGAGACATACGCCAGGAGCAACAACCCCAGGACGCGCGCCAGGGGATAACCTTTATCGCCGAGACCGGGCAATGCAAAACGGATGATCGGATAGGTCAACAGGCCGAGAACAAAAATGAACAGATACCAGATAACCAGGCCAATAACCGGATAGCGATTTTGGAGCCATTGATAATTAAATAACTGGGACCACGTCCCGCCGGCCTGCTGTTGGGCCAGAGTTGCGGAGGGAAGCATTAATGATTTGTAGCTGCTGGCCTGGCCCGGCGTCAGGTGAACAACATTGCTTAAATCCACCGCGCCAAGGATTTTCTGCACCTGGGCCGCACTGAAATCAGGCTGCTTCTGGAAGATAAGCACCTTGGGATGGTCATAAACCGTAAAGGCTTCTTCCGCAAATTGATCGTTGACTTCCCATTTGAAAACGCCCGGAATATTGATCGTGGGGAACGATTCAAACACAGCTACCAGCTTATATCCAAGCTGTCCCTGGAACATACCCGGTTTGGCAACGTTGTAGCACCAGATGACATCCTTGTTGGCAGGACAGCCAATCAGTGCGCGGTAATAGGCCGTGGTCAGCGGATACCGTTCAGGGATGCGCGTCACCGAAGCCCACTGCCGATTCGAAGACATAAACAGGATGTCGCCTTGGCTGAGAGTATCCACAAAACGCTTCAACTTATCGGCGTTATCGTCCCAATAGATCTGCAAATTGAGGCCGCCCTGATAAAGACCTCCGAAGCCATCATAGCCTTCTACCCCCAGGCGCAAGGGTAAGCCATCGTCCCAATCGGATTCATTGATAGGTGCCGCCCCGGCCAGGGTCAATGCCCCCGTGGTTTCAATACTTATGAAATAGATCTGGCCCTTGGTTACGGCTATTGAATGGTCAAGGTGCAGGGTATAGGCGCTGCCGCGCCCATCAGGATTGGCGACAAAATCCGAGGACACCGAAGCCTTCGCGGAAGGCTGGCCGGCCGATAAGTCGGGTTGAAGACCTAGGGACAGGCTGAATGTCTGAGGCAAAGTAAAGTTCACCGCAGCCACATGCGGGAAATAAAGCTCAATCAGAGAACCGGTAGCGTTGGCCTTGAATGACATTGGGTAAGGCGTACCATTTTGTATCACGCCTCCGGTCGGGAAGGGCAGGGGGTCTTGATAAATGGAACCGTCCGCCATTTTGATGTGGAGATTGACCGGTCCAGGGACGTTTTGATAGATCCAGTATGTTGCCGCCACGCGGGTGACAGGCCGGGTGTAGATGCGCGTAAAAGCATAGGCCCAGGCCAGGGTCAATACCAGAACGGTCACGCCAACCAGGGTCGCAAGAACGATCCGCAGGTTAAAACGTTTAAGCCATGAAACGTTCGAGCCTGCTAACTCGAACACAATCCAGGCTGCCAGCATGCACAACAGTGGGTAGATTGGCAGTTGATAACGCATGGTGGGATTGAAAGCAAGCGACTGCCAGCCAAAATAGATCGCCGTCCAACCCCATAGAAGCACATGCCGCAGTCCGCCCTTCAAAATGCGCCATGCCATCCAGATAAAACCCAACCATGCCAGGATCCCCAATGGGAGGCCAAGACCCCAGACTGTAAGGTTGGTAAACGAGAACAGGTGCGACCGCCGCGCCCATTGCAGGGCAAAGGGTACATCCGCGTCCCCGTTCGACTGAGCCGTCAGTTGCTGCATGGTAGACAGCCAGTTAGGGTTGATCCCCAGCCCCTTGAACGCGTAGGGTTGGAAAATGCGGAAGACAATGAAGGATACAACTGCAGCAATTATCAAATAAACAGCAATCAAGAGCCACGGGATGGCGGATAATTGACGATTAATGGTTGGAGGTTGACTATTGTCAACTGCAGGCTGAGGGTCTGCGGTAAGGTAACGGAGAATGAACGCCCCCGGCAGGAGAATGGCCAGCGGCGCGGCATTCAATTTTGAGGATACCGCCAGGCCAAGCGATACGCCAAAGCCCAGGCTGAGCAGGAAAAGAGGATGACGGATAAAACGTAAAGCCCGATCCGTGACACGCGTCCCGGGAGGTAGGCTTCCTGGCAAATCAAAACCTTCGATATCCGGTCCCCGATACAGCATGATCTCCACGGCAAAATAAGTTGCCAGAAATATAAAGAAGTTGGCGACCGTATCCACCGTAAAAAAATGCGACTGTTGTATCTGTAAAACCGCCAGGGCAGAGAAAGCGGCACCCAACAAGGCAACGCGGCGGTTATATAAACGCGCAGCGACGAGGTAGATCATCAGGATGGTCAACAAATCAAACAGCGTGGAGAGCTGCCGTCCCACCAGGTCCACCTGGTCGTAGTCGACCTGCCCGACCAACTCGGCTACATAGCGCACCATTACGATGGGCAGATCGCCATAGACAAAGAATCCATACCCGCGGTTCTCTGGGTTGAGCGTTGATGTGGCCGTGTTGAAATAGTCGGCCGGTCCCAGCCAGCGTACCTGCTCCGGCGGGCAAGACTCAAGAGGGGTATTCGGAAGAGCGCACTTCTTGACCTCCAGTGCGCTCTCCACCATGGTAAGAAAACGTTCATCGGGGTGTAAATGCTGGTTGCTATCCCAATTCAAACCAATGACGCGAAAATATGTCCCGACCAGGAGCACGACAATCAGGAGCAGATCATAAACCCAGGCGCGCTTATTATTTTCCGGCATAATGTTTCAATTTATCATCTGAAAATTAATTCGTACTGAGAGCACATTGGTACCCGGTTTCTTCCTATTTAGGCACAAAAAATATCCAAAAATCGTGCCCGGGCACAGGTGATTTGTGCAAACTCAAAGATCCCTGTGGATATAACTGATCAAGCAAATCAAGTGATTTCTGGTCATTCGAAGACGGGTTTTGCGTATCGGCTTTTACCATAAACAATTTCGGGCCTGCTATTTTTACCGTATCGGGCAGGTTGTCAGGAGACATGGCGAAATCGCGGTTTGGGATCCCCGCCCACACGCCAGGCAACCGCGTATCCACCCAAAACGGGAAGGGGACGATCCAAACAGTATCTGTTTCGCCATATACCAAACCGAACTGCTTAATAACAGCACCCATCTCTGAGGAATTCCATGAACCCGCCCTATATTGTTCATCGAATTCATGAAAGACAAGACCGAAATTCTGGACGGTGGAAGCAAACAGCAAAAGTCCAGTTAAGGCATAGGCCCAGATCATCCGGTTCCTTGGAGGCCTTTCCGCCCGAGAGGTACCATCCCCTCCGGCTGGCACCGGGGCGCGCTCGAAAGCAGAGATCAATCCATCTAGCGCCAGCGCTATTATGATGAACGTCGGTACCAATGCACCCCCGGAACGATTCATGGCCGGGTTCTCCTCGGGAAACGCCAGGGAAAGGATCGAGGGAAGCAGGAGAATGGGAACGGAGAGAAGAAGGAACAGATCCAACCAGTGACGTTTTTTAATATAGCGCACTAGCAGCAGCACAACCCCGATCAAAAACAAGGCGCCCGAAACAATGTCTAATCCGGGACGATTGGGTAAGGAATTAACCCAGATCGTGCCATCGTTCCAATTGAACAGCTTGAGCGCATTCCACGTATTCGATAAAAAGATCAGATACCATGGAGATGGCAGAGACTGCCCGGGATCCAGGCGTGAAAAGGCGCGGTATGAGAATAATTCTGGATTTTCTGTAGCATAGCGCAGCAAGGGGATGAAGATCATGAAAGAGGTAAGCCCCACAATGACCAGCCAAACTAGGGCATCCTGGCGGGCCCCCCTGGATTGGGCGTGCAGCATATATAGAATGATTGCAGCAATGACAAGGAACGGAACTATTCGATATGGAGTATAGCCATTCAAACCTAGCCCAAGAAAGATGCCGGCGAGAATAAAATCGTTGCGGTTGCGCGTGCGCAGGCCGCGTATCAGGTAAAGCATCAACGGTGCGACAAAAAGAGGATAAAGTGGGAAGCGCAAACCGATACGGGAAATGATATTAGGCCAGGAGCCGATGCCCGCCATAAAAGCGGCCAAAAGGCCGACGCGTGGACTCGCCAGTTCCTTGCCAAGTAAATATATATACGGCAAAGTAAAAAGGCCAAATAGAACCGTGCCGATCTTCAGGCTTATATAAGATAGTCCTGTCCCAAAAATCCAGGACATGATCAGGGTCCAATACATCTGAATGGCTTCGCGGCCCGTATTGCGCGGAAAGAAGATATGAGTCTGGCCCTGACTTACGTCGTAAACATCCAGTAATTTCTCGGCATGATCACTGAACGGTTCGTTGGGCGTTTGTGTAATATGGTAGACACGAAAAAAAATCACGATCACTGCAGCCGCCAACAAGAGAAGCGTCCAACGATTGATGGTAATCTCCCACTTTCCGCGGGCCAGGAACGCGCGCAGGCGTTTCCAGGGAGAATCTGAACCGGGATCGCGCAGCCAAAGCGACCAGATAAACAACCCTATGGCTATGAACCACAACGTAAGGTTGAAGCCGGTGAACAAGTTACCTGTGAAGAAGAGAAATGCCAATAACGCGAAGGGTATCGATAAAATGAAGGCGATGCGTCGAAAAGTCAGCGGGTCTTTGCCCGATGAGAAAGTTCCCGCCAAAGGAGCAGGCACCCATTGTCCGCGCAAAACGGACATCAGTAATAATCCGAGCGCGGCGATATAAAGGGCAATACCCACGCTCGCAGACGGGTTCGGGGGCTCAAACAAACGTTGAGCGATCAACGCAATGCCGAGCGCAGCGAGGGAAAGCCACGGAACCGGGAATGGAGGTAGGTTGTTCGAAGTTTTTTGGGCAGCTGGAGATGGATTAACATCCGAAAGCGGCGTTTGGAGGCTTGTCCCTGTTTCGGAAGCAGCTTCCTGGGAGGCAGGAATCTCAATCCGAGGCCCACGGCCAAAGGAAAGTTTGGATTTTATATAATCGAGCACGCTCGGTTCTTGAGAGGGTTCGGACTCCGGGGGTTGCGTATCGTCGGTCATATTCCTCACAAATCACTTTTTTCGGGCGATCACAATCACACTTTCACCCCAACGAACCGGTAGAAAAATAATACCGGTCAGGGCTTGAAACCCGCCTAGCGATCCAAAGAAAAGTTTCTGAAGCGGATCCGGCAAAATCGGAATGTAAGGCACATTCCAAAAACCGTCGGCAAAAACTTCTAGCGGACTCAAGTCTGCTTCCCGGATCAGGCTGACCCACTCTTTAGGAGGTTTCAGGGAAATATGGGTCGGATCGAGAAAACCGATCCACTTTGATCCCTTCCAGGGTTTAAGCAATGAATCAAGGTTGGGTGTTGCCAGGATCAGAACTCCGCCCGGTTCGAGAATACGACCGATCTCACGGACAGCCAGAGCAGGATCAGGGAGATGCTCAACGATATGCTTAATAATAACGACGCCGAAAGACTCATTACTATAAGGCAGCGCCTGGGCGCTGGCCGTCTCCAAATAGGTTCGCTTCGCTTCCGATTTTGAGCGAGCAACAGCCCAATGATTTAAATCCAAACCATATGTTTCAAAACTTCCTTCGAGCTGGCCCACGAGATGGCCCAGCCCGGAGCCAATCTCTAGCAAACGCGAACTGCGCCGTCCATATCGGCGCGCCAACCCGGCAAAAAAACGGTTAGACCACCAATACTGGCTGTATTTCGAGAACGAAACATTTTGATAAGTGTGAGTAAAAAAATATTTTTCGTCGAAAGCCATAATGTTCATACTGGATGATATGTAATTTAATATCCGAAAACTGCGATCGGACACAATTATCTTTTTTTGGCGATGTAAAAGGTGAACGTGCCGTTCTCGATGCTCTCGGGAGAGGCGAACCCTTTAACATACTGCTCCGTCAGCCAAAGGTTCCATTTGGTTGGAGAGAGTATCCATTTGCCGGTAAGCATATGAGCAACTACGGACGGCAGGCCGAAATAATGTCCCCATTCTAACACGCGCATCGAGGCGGGCGAAAAGTAATGCCACCAGCGTACAAGCTCGAAACCCGCACTTGCGAGACGGGCTTCCCAAACATCGGGTTCGTCGGCATGAGAAACGCGCGAAATCCTGCGGAACCATTCGGTATACCCGCGTCCGAGTAGGCGGGATATCGAAAGCTCCGAAAGATAACGAGTGTTCGGAACGCAGAAATAAAACGGTGCGCCCGGTTTCAAAACGCGGGCCGTCTCGGCCAGCACGGAATCGATGTGCGGTATATGCTCCAGCACCGAATTGCTAAACCCGCTGGCAAAGTAATTGGACGGAAAAGGGGAATATGCTCCGTCGGCCTCCACCAATGAACGATACGCGCCATGTTTCTGCGCTTCATGGATCGGCCCATGCCAGGGATCAAGACCCACTTCGATCTTTTGCTCGAAGGTCAATGAAGCGAAATGGCCGTCGCCGCAGCCCACGTCGTAAACCGGTGATGGCAAAGGCAGATCCTGGTAATACGAACTTTCCACCGCTCGCAAAAAAGCGCGGAAATACGGCAGGTCGCGAAGCTGGAGGAAGAGGAAATCCTTCGACTTTGGAATATTGATGATTGATTTACTTTCGATCACTTCTTCCTCATTAAATGGCTGAACAGATCCTCATATTCCAATGCAACGGTATCGGGATCATAAGCCTTTTTGATGGACGCAAGGTCGCCGCGAAATTTTTCGGGGTGATCCAAAACTTCGAGGATGGACTCGGCCAAAGAAGCAGAGTCGCCGATCCTGGCCACGCGTCCCATCTTATGCATTTGTACCGGCATCCGCACCCCTGGCAACGCAGACGCGACGCACGGCACTCCATTTAACATTGCTTCGATCTGTACGAGGCCAAAAGCTTCGGTGGAATTCAAGGAAGGCACTACAAGCACATCCAGGTTGGGGTAAAACGCGGCCATTTGAACCGGATTTTGATTACCCAGGAAAGTCCAATGTCCCGCAGCCTCATACTCCTGAATGCGTGGCATGAGACGGCCGGCGTACGACTGCTCGCCCATTACATTTTGATATTGTCCGGCGAAGAGAACCTGCGCTTTGGGATATTTATTCAAAATAGCGGGCATGGAATCGAGCAGCACCTCGACCCCCTTTTCGGCCGCGAAACGGGCCGCCATACCGATAACCGGCCGCTTCTCCGAAGTATGGTTAGTTTTGGCGAAGGTTTGCACCGAGCCTTTATCCGGGGAGGGAAGTTCAACCGGCGGGAGAATGGTACGCAGTTTGAACTTATACCGCGAGAGATAAGAGGAGTGGTCGGCATAGTCTTGTGTATAAGTGACGATCTGGTCCGAAAGGATGCCGGCCATATTGTTCTGCCATTTAACCACAAGATTGACAAATCGGTTGAAGAAACCCGGCGGAAGTAGCAGATCGCAATGATAGGTAAGGACGGCCGGTTTACCATAGAGGCGGCCTCGGAAAGCCACACCCGGCGCATCGAACTGAGGCAGGTGCATCTGAACGACGTCATGTTCGCGCACCAGTTTGGTGGCAACCCAGCCGAAGGTCGGAGCGATCGCTCCCTTACTTAAACGAAGAACGACCGGTATACGGATGACCTGGATACCATCCAGTATTTCTGTACGCGGTAGAGTTTCATCATACTGGGTGGTCATCACGGTGACCTGGTGTCCACGTTTGGCGAGTGCACGCGCCAGGCGTTCGGCATAAATCGTAAGACCCGAAGTATGCGGGCGATAATAGGTCAGAACGGTGAGAATTT
>CAZPCR010000017.1:0-18043 GCA_964585035.1 uncultured Anaerolineaceae bacterium | reverse complement strand
CCCGCATATAGAACCCCCACAAAGGGCTTCCCCTCCATCCGAAGTCCATCAATGGCGGGTTTTAAGACAGATTCAACCGCATCGTCCATCAAGTCTTTTGTAAAAACCGGTGCAGGTGCGTATGCCCCCATGCCGCCCGTGTTCGGTCCGTGATCTCCGTCAAGCAGTCGTTTGTGGTCCTGTGCCGGCAGCATGGGCACAATCGAGACCCCATCCGTGAACGCCATCAGCGAAACTTCCTCTCCGCTTAAGCGTTCTTCGATCACCACCTCACATCCCGCCTCGCCAAATGCCTTATTGATCAGGATGGATTTAAGGGTGGACTTCGCTTCCTTGAATGTATCGGGCAGGATCACGCCTTTACCAGCAGCAAGCCCCGACGCCTTGATGACAATTGGGGTATCCACCGACTCCAAATAATAGATCGCTTCATCCAATCGATCGAACGCCGCGTAACTCGCGCTTGGAATATTGTGCCGGTCCATGAAATCTTTTGAAAAAACCTTGGATGCCTCAATCTGCGCCGCGGCTTTTTTCGGTCCAAAACACCGGATACCGCCTTCAGTTAGCGAATCCGCCAACCCCGCTGCCAGCGGGATTTCAGGGCCGATGATTACCAGGTCGACTTGCTTATCCCTGCAAAAACGGAGGACGGCTGCTTGATCGCCTACATCCATGGACACATTTTCACCGCAAGTCCTCGTACCAGCATTACCCGGCGCAATATAAAGTTTCCTCAATCGGGGTGACTGTGCTGCTTTCCACGCCAGTGCGTGCTCCCGCCCCCCTGAACCGATGATCAAAACATTCATAGGCTATTTTGTAACCTTTTCAAACCCTGTCTTAACGGATGAAAAATCCACAGGGATTGGATATTGTCCTGTAAAACACGCCTGGCAGAAGCCTTCCTCCCGGTTGAGTGCCCGCATCATCCCTTCGACCGACAGGTAATACAGACTGTCTGCACCGACGAATTCACTTATCTCATCCACGGACCGTTTGTGTGCGATCAGGTCATCGTGCCTGCCCATATCCACACCCATAAAACATGGATGTGCGATCGGGGGACACGTGATCGCCACATGCACTTCCTTCGCGCCGGCATTCCGCAGCAGCTTGATCAGCGGACCGGTTGTATTGCCGCGCACGATGCTGTCGTCGATCATCACCACGCGTTTGTTGATAACGTTTTCATTGATCACATTGAATTTCAATGCCACGCCACGTTTGCGAAGCGAATCAGTCGGCTCGATGAATGTCCGCCCGACGTAACGATTCTTGATAAAGCCGTCGTTATATGGGATCCCGCTCACATGCGAAAAACCGATCGCAGCCGGTATGGACGAATCGGGCACGGGGATCACTACATCGCCAAAATCGTTCCCCAATTTTAGGGAAACTTCGCGCGCCAGTTCATCCCCCAGCCTCTGGCGCACATGATGGACATTCATCCCATCCCACACCTGGTCTGGACGTGCAAAATAAATATGCTCGAACACACACATTGCCGAGGGGCTTGCAGGCGAAAGTGCCTGCATCACCTTGAGTGCATTATTGGAAAGAGACACCACCTCTCCGGGCTTCACATCACGGATGGCTTCACAACCCAGCGTTTGCAGCGCCCCCGTTTCCGATGCCACGGCATGTCCGCCGCTGGGTAATAATCCGATACACAAGGGTCGGAATCCCCAGGGATCGCGCACTGCATATACGCAATCGCGCGTCAAGATCACCAGCGAATATGCACCTTTCCAGCTTTTCATGGCGTGTTTGATCCGTTCCTCCCAGGTAGCTCCGCCGTTGCGTGCCAACATCATAGTCATCACTTCGGTATCCGACGAAGAGGAAAAACCCACGCCCTGTTGCATCAAGTCATTCCTTAGTTCCTCGGAATTGATCAGGTTACCGTTATGTGCCAATGCCAACGGTCCATGGATCGTTTCGATCATGAATGGCTGCACGTTCCGCAGCGACGATGAACCCGTCGTGGAATAGCGGGTGTGCCCTATCGCATAATGTCCTTTCAAGTCCGCTATTGTATTAGGTGTAAACACATGTGAAACCAACCCAACCCCTTTGTAGATGGACATCGCCTGCCCGTCCGCAACAGCCATACCCGCCGCTTCCTGTCCGCGATGTTGCAAGGCATACAATCCAAAGAAGGTCATGCGCGCCACATCCTCGTTCGGTGCAAAGATTCCGATCACGCCGCATTCTTCATGTGGATGATCGTCCTCCAGACCAAAGGACAATGGCTTATCGTACACTGGCGTCATCCTTAGCGATCTTCTCCACCGCCTGCTTCTGGCTTACCTTTACTTGCTCCCGAACACCAGCATCAATCAAGCCAATAATTTTTGCCGCAAACAGCGCCGCATTTAATGGATCCATCACGACCGCCGGCGCGATTCCCGAGGGCATTCGCAGTGAGGAATATACATCCGCGCCTCCAAATGCATCGGACGGCGGCGGACATGCAATGACAGGTGCGCTTACCGATCCGTCCGTAAATCCACTTAATGCGTTACTGCGTCCAGCCACTGTGATGTAAATCTTCGGTCGCTCATTTGCTTCGTATTCCTTTAAAATAGAAAGCGCATGTTCTGGAGTCTTATGTGCGGATGCGATCCTCAAAACGGTCTCCAGGCCAAATCCCTTGCAGGCATCGGCAATCTTTGTGCAGTGATCGATATCTGCCTTGGAACCCATCAGGATGATAACTAACGGTTTGGACATTATGGAATCACTCCTGCTAACTTCAAATTTCCAAGCAGCCTTGGTTCAATGGGATAACTACCGGGTTCAAAGCTCCGCCCTGTTAACATCTCATAGATCTGGATGTACCGTTCACTGGCAGAAACCCACAACTCTCCTGGCATGATAGGGATATCACCATCTCCTCGATATCCTTTTTTGGCATATGCAATCCGGACAAATTCCTTGTCGAAGTTATCAGGGTCATCCCCAGCGGAAAACCGCGCATTATATGTATCCGCTTTCCAAAAACGGGATGAATCGGGGGTATGGACTTCATCGATCAACTCTACATTGCCGTCTGCCGAACGGCCAAATTCGTATTTGGTATCCACCAGGATCAAGCCCGCTTTGCGGGCAACTTCCTGTCCGCGTTTAAATATGGACAAGGCAGCGGCTTGTACCTGGTTCCACGTCTTTTCATCGAGGTAACCATTTTCAACTACTTCAGCACAAGTCAACCGTTCGTCGTGACCCGTCACCCCGCCTTTGGTGGTCGGCGTAATAATGGGTTCGGGCAGCATGGCATCTTTTTGCAGGCATTCCGGGAAACGGTATCCGTAAATATCCCGCTCGCCTAAGGAATAGCGGTACCACAAAGCCGTGGAAGTTACACCCGTGATATAGCCGCGTACGATAACTTCCACGGGGAACGGCTCTGCTACTCGCACGATGGAAACATTGGGATCAGGGTACGAAACGACATGGTTAGGGATGATGTCCTTCGTCTTCTCGAACCACCAGGCGGATAATTGATTCAAAACCTGACCTTTGAATGGAACCTTCGCCAGAATACGGTCGAATGCGGAAAGACGATCTGTTGTGACAAGTACCCTTTGCCCGTCTGGCAGGTCATACCAATCGCGAACTTTGCCTGATTGTTTTCCGGGTAAAGGCAATTTCGTTTCATTCAAAGCGTTTGGCAACAATTGTAGCAACTCATCTTGTGAGACCATGGTTTATCCTCATCAATAATGGATTAAATTTGCATTGCGTGCTTTACACCATTTTTAAATAGGTTCAACCCGCTTCCTCCTGTTTCACCGCGTGTATGTCGAGGATGCTGCCAGGAATGGATGTGGTTTTCGGGATGCGGCATCAACCCCAGCACGTTTCCTTGCGGGTTGCAAATGCCTGCAATATCCAAAACCGATCCATTCGGATTGGCGGGATATGTTCCCTTCGCGGGAGAACTATCCGTCTTGCAGTAGGTAAACGTAATTTGTTCTGGCGCGAGCGGGGCTGTTACTTGGAAATTCCCTTCGCCATGTGCAACCGGGCAAGTGATCATCTCATCCGATCCTTTTGTCCATAAGCAGGTTTTGGAAGCTGGTTTAAGAGTGACCCACCGGCATTCGAAATGTCCTTGTGCGTTAAAGGTTAATGTCGTTTGACCATCAACCTGCATCTCCGTTTTAGATGGAGAAGGGAGCTCGCCCGGCAAGATTTTCGCCTTGACCAAAGCCTGAAATCCATTGCAGATGCCAATAACGGGTTTACCGGAATCTACAAATGCTGCCGTTTCTTCGGCAAAGTAGGATGCGAGGTCAAGCCCAAGTAATTTGCCTGCTCCCAAAGCATCGGCGTAAGAAAAGCCACCAGGCAGGACAAGCAATTGAAAATCTACGAGAAGTGTTTTGCGGCCTCGCAATTCGTTGAGGGGAACACCTATCGCCTCGGCACCGGCCATGGTCAAGGCTTCGATGACATCAAAATCGCGATTGGAGCCGTGAGCTTGGAGAACGAGAGCCTTTGGTTTCATGGAGCCACCGGGGAGTTGAACGCACGGACAAGTTCTTCCATAGGAATTTCAACCTCGGATATTTTGAGGACAAGTTCGGATTTCACATTGGCTATTTTTACAAGCGGCAAATGTGCAAAAAGGTTTTCGAATGCAAATGCATTCTCCTTGGATATTTCGACAAGCAGGCATCCGTTGACCTCACAGAAAAGCATGTCCGCTTCCATGTTCAAATCCATGCCAAGCCGCCCGCCAATGCACATTTCTGCCGCAGCGATGGCGAGTCCCCCTTCGCTCAGGTCATGTGCGGATTTGACGAGGCCTCTCGTAATGGCTTGGTGCAATGCGCGATATACCTGCGGCGTGGAGGGCGGCGTGTCTGGCACAGATTTCTTTTCCGAAGAAAAATCGCCAACCAGGTAAATAAAATTGCCTGCTTCTTTCAAGTCCATGGTGATGGCGTGATTGACATTTTGGATAATTCCGATGGCAGAGATCAATAGAGTTGGCGGAATGGCATGGCGCAACCCATCCGATCCAAGATATTCGTTATTAAGAGAGTCCTTACCGCTGATAAACGGCGTCTTGAAAAAGAGTGCCGCATCGTGACATCCGCGGCAGGCCTCAACCAGGGAGCCCATCGTTTCGGGGCGAAGTGGATCACCCCAGCAAAAGTTATCGAGGATGGCAACGCGTTCGGGGTCTGCGCCGACTGCCACCGCATTGCGAATGGCTTCATCCATTACCGACCATGCCATCTTGTATGCATCGCGCTTGCCATATTCGGGATTAATACCGTTGGATAAGACTATGCCTTTCGTGCCTTTTGCACCAATCGGCTTGATGACGGTCGCATCTGAGGGCGCATCTGCTTCGATGCCTGTTAATGGCTTGACAACCGTTCCTCCCTGCACTTCATGATCGTAGATACGAATAACGGAGGCTTTACTGGCAATATTGGGCGAGGCGAGTAAGCCAAGCACAGTATCTTTGATATTCAAATTTCGATCTTCAAATTCACAAGGCCCCGCTTTGGGGGTTTCGATGTTAGCCGTCAACTGTCTTTGTGGAATGCCTTCATGTAAAAATTTGTTGTCCATATCCACGATGATGGTTTCACAATAACGGACAACCAACCTTCCTTTACCTGTGAATTCGCCGATGTCTGTTAGTTCTGTATCGAAGGTATCGCACAACTCCCGCAGCGCAGGGATGTTTTCTGGCGGAACTGACATCACCATCCGCTCCTGGGCTTCGGAGAGCCATATTTCCCAGGGAGCAAGACCTGGGTATTTCAGACGTACATGATCCAAATCCACATCGCAGCCAATGGACGAAGCCATCTCCCCTACTGCGGAAGATAACCCGCCTGCGCCGCAATCTGTAATGTCATGGTAGAGACCCAAATCGCGCGCACGGACAATGACGTCGATCAATCCTTTTTCTGTAATCGGGTCGCCAATTTGTACCGAAGCGCCGGAGACCTCCCCCGTTTGCGCATCCATCGTCATGGAAGAAAAGGTTGCACCGCGCAGTCCGTCGCGTCCAGTGCGGCCTCCGATCACGATCACGCGATCTCCAACTAGGGGATTCTTTCGATGTTTTCCTTTAGGCGCGATGCCTACGCATCCGCAGAAGACTAATGGATTGGCTGTGTAACCCTCATCAAACAAAATGGCGCCATTAACAGTTGGAATGCCAATTTTGTTTCCATAATCCTGTACCCCTGCAACTACACCCGAATGAATGCGGCGCGGGTGCAGGACACCTTCAGGTAGTGACTTGGGATCAAGGTCTTGGGGGCCGAAACACAACACATCGGTGTTCGCGATCGGCTTGGCGGAAACTCCCAATATATCGCGTATAACTCCACCCACTCCCGTATTCGCGCCGCCAAACGGTTCCACTGCAGAAGGATGGTTGTGCGTCTCGGCCTTGAATGAAATTTCGAACTCATCATCGAAATCAATGACGCCGGCATTATCCACAAAAGCCGAAATGACCCATGGTGCGTTGATGGTATCTGTTGCAACCTTGAGATACGTTTTAAGGAGTTAATCAATTACCCGTCCATCGTTAAGCGTGATGTTTGCTTTGAAAGTCTTATGTCCACAATGCTCGCTCCAGGTTTGGGCGATGGTCTCGAATTCCACATCCGTCGGGTCGCGTTGTTCTTTGATGAAATAATTCTTGATGACTTGCATTTCCGCCAGGTCCAAGGCAGCGCGGCGCTCTTTGGAAAGCACTACCAATTCTTCGCTGGTAAGCAAGCTAAGGGGAATCGCTTGCACCGCGCCACTGGATTCGACTTCCTGTGGAAAAGATGGAACAATCTCGCCAAGCGTCCAATGTTGGATTACATTGTTGGCGAGCAGGCTTCGGACAATGGCTTCAACAACTGGTTTAGAAACACGTTCATCAAAACTCAAAATAAAACGCTGGCCCGTTGCTGCGCGATGGACTCCCACAAAACCAATCTCATGAGCTGCACGGATGAGTTGTTCGGCAACGGAATCGGTAACACCGGGGCGAAGCGCCACTTCCACAATAACGCTATCTGATTCGGATGGTGAAAGACGGTCCGATATTTCCATCCAGGACGCAGTTTGAGTCACCTGGTCCATTAAAAGGTTGAGGGCCAACTGGTGCAATTCTTCCTGCGACAGTTGGCCCTCAATGAAGTAGAGGTCCTGAACAATCAGGCATTGCAATTGCTGAAACCCAAGCGCGTGAGCATCTCTTAAATAGCCTGAGATTCGCGGGTCGTTATTTTTTGTTTGGACGATGAATTTATATATTGACATGATCAGGGCTGCTAGAAAATCCAAGGCGATTTTACCTCTTGAAATTTGTCTAGTCAACACTAAATGAAGAGTAATTATTTAACCTTTTATCCTCTAACAATCCTATGTAGGTAAAAGCCTTATTGACTTCAAATTAAGATTCGTTCGAAAGAGCCTTAAGGCCTCTTTTCCCCATTCTCATTTGTCAATCACGGTTACATTACGATAAACATCTGGCAGGTTTTACACACATCGCCAGCATGGAAACAAGAATTTCACGTGGCGATATTTAACTTCAGTTATTAACAAGTTTCAATTTACAAGCTTTTACCGTTAATCATTCAAATCAAAAAGATTACCCACGGTATTACCCATATGGGTAATAGTAGTTACTTTCACCTACTGTATGATTTAAAGAATTATCTATTAAATTAATCCACGCATAAGGTGTGCCATGCAAAACAAGGATCAAACTTCAATTCCCGACGACCAACGGCTGGCCAAATCTCATCCGGGTACCTTCAATTGGTTAACTACCCCTGATATAAAAACTTGGCTGGACGAACGGGATGCCTGCGCTTTGGTGGCATCGATTCGCAAGAATGGGGAATCAACACATGGGAACCTGAAGCGCGCACTTGCAGCATTGAGCATCATGGGACACCGCTGCGGCGAAGTAAATGGCGAAGGGGATGGATGCGGTGTAATGACCGATATCCCGCGCTTGATTTGGGCGCAGGCCCTTGAGCATGCAGGGAAACCCGGATGGCTCGCGGAAGACCGCCGTTTTTTTGTTGGGCACTTGATGATCCCAAATACGGAGACGGACGTTCCTGGAGTTCAGGCTGCCATTCTTACGATGTTAAAAGAAAACGGTATCGACCTTCTGCTGGAGCGCCCCGTCCAAACCCGTCCCCAGGCGCTGGGAAAGATGGCGCGTTTGCAGGCGCCTCACCTCTGGCAAATTGTGGGGCTGGTAAATAACTGTCCTCTTGAAAATGTAGAACGAAAGTTGTTCGACCTGGCTCTAGATATCGAGTGCCGCACAAACATCGTAGTCGCATCACTGTCAAGTTATGTTGTGATCTATAAAGTCCGCGGTTCCATCGAAACCTTGTATCAGTATTACCCTGAATTGCGCAATCCCGACTACACCACAGCCGTCACCATTGGACACGCTCGTTATTCGACCAACACAGCTACCAGTTTCGAACGCGTTCAGCCTTTTAGTCTCCTTGGCCATAACGGTGAGATAAATACGATCGCCCGTCTTCGGGAACAGGCTCAGATGCTGGGTGTTAAGTTGGTTGATGGCGGAAGCGACTCGCAGGACCTGGACAGGTTCCTGGCAACCATGATCCATCGTTATCACTTCACATTAACCGAGGCGATGGAATTAGCGTTTCCTCCGATCTTAAGTGAAGTGGACAAACTCTCACCCGATTTACAAACCGTCTATAAATATTACCGGCAGGCCTTTGGCCCGTTCGCACAGGGCCCTGCCGCCATAATTTCACGTTTTGGCGACGAATGTGTCTTTAGCGTGGACGCACTCGGACTGCGTCCGTTATGGTTTGGCGACACTGAAAAGGAATATTTCTTTTCTTCTGAAAAAGGCGTGTACCATCTTGATACCATGTGGTTGGATCCTATCCCCCTCTCACCTGGTGAGAAGATGCGTGTCCGCATCCGCCGGGGACAAACAGTGGAGGTTTCAGACTATCCCACCATCCAACAAAGAATGTTGAATCTCACACTCCGCAGGTTTGGCTCACTTGAATCGATGGGAAATCGAATAGCTCTTACCCCTTCGATTTTTGCATCTAATTTTCCTGCTGTAAAAACCATATTGCATTCCACGCCAGCGCAAGTCGGTTTGGATCAACGCCTGTCCGCTTTCGGGTGGGGGCGTGAAGATCGTGAATGGGTGCTCGAGTTGGCAAAGAATGGAAGCGATCCAATAAGTTCGCTCGGGTACGACGGTCCTCTCGCGCCTCTATCGAAAGAGCGCCAGAATATTTCAGATTATTTCAAGGAAGCCGTTGCTGTTGTGACCAATCCGGCCATAGACCGCGAACGTGAAGTGGAACATTTTTCCACACAGACAGTAGTCGGGCCACGCCCTCCGCTTTTTCCGAATGAGCTTCAGAAAGCTATAACTATTACACTCGATGCTCCGATATTGTTGGATGACCCTGGCTTTTCACCATTTGCCGGTGATTTACTCAGGCAAATCGCAAATGAATCAGGTAGTGCGAGTCTAGACCAACTGACCGGACGGTTCGATGATGGTCAAACGACCTGCCTGCAGACTGTGACATTACCTGGCGAAACGACCATGCAGGCGCTGGAGCGGATCGCTCAAACTGCTATAGATGTTGTTCAAAACGGAGTCCAGCTTCTGGTCCTGGATGATGCGGATTCGTTCCGGGAGGAAAACGGCTGGGTCGATCCTATTCTGGTATTGAGTGTAGTAGATCGCGCCCTTCGTCAAAGTTTTGTCGGGGGATCGGTTTCTGATTCTTCCACTCCGATCCCGGTTGGAGATAACGGCAAAATCGATCTAGGCTTGATGGCCTCTCCTCCCGTAAATAATTTACGCCGTCAAACCGGACTGGTCTTACGCAGTGGAGCGATCCGCAATCTGCATGATTTGATCATGTCCATCGGCATGGGAGCTGATGTGGTTGTACCCTATTTGGTCTTTGAATCAGCGATCAATGATCCGCGTATTACCCTCGAAGAATATCCTGATCGGTTAAAAAATATTTGGAAGGCATTATGCTCCGGTGTTGAAAAATGTACCAGCACAATGGGGATTCACGAATCGCGCGGTTATGGGCGTTTATTCTCCAGCATTGGTTTAAGCAGCAGCCTCGCTTTGGCCCTTGGGGCAACTAATTACGCCGGCTCGGAGCTTGGAGGTTTGAAGTGGGACAACTTGGACGCCGATCTGGCTATACGAAGAGAAATTTATAACGGGCCTGGCCGCGGTGAACTTTCTCGCGTCAATCATTTTTATCCAAAGATATGGAAAGCTGCTGGGAAATTGGGGAACGGCGAATCCGATTGGGAAACTTATGAAGCACACGTTAAAAATACAGCCGTAAGTAACCCTGTCACGCTACGCAACATCCTCGATTTTCGATATCCTGTAGATTCTCCTAAGATTGATCCCGCTGATGTTGACTTAAGTATCACATCACATAAATTACCTTTCCTGATCGCTTCCATGTCATTCGGATCGCAGGGTGGGATTGCCTATCGTTCTTATGCGGAAGCTGCCTATCGGTTGAATATGATCTCGCTCAACGGCGAGGGAGGTGAAATTCCCGACCTCTTTGGAAAATATCCGTTCAACCGCGGCATCCAAATCGCCTCCGGCCGGTTTGGGATCACTGCCGAAACGATCAATTCAACCAATTTATTGGAGATCAAAGTCGGTCAGGGTGCCAAACCCGGCGAGGGCGGCCACTTACCCGCCCGAAAGGTCACACAAAAAGTTGCAGCCGCGCGCCATGCCCACCCCGGTGTGGACCTGATCTCTCCTTCCAATAACCACGATATTTATTCGATTGAAGATCTCGCACAATTTATCGAAGAACTTAAAACCATCAACCCGAAGGCGCGTGTTGCCGTTAAGGTGCCTGTGGTACCCGGTATTGGCATAATTGCAATCGGTATTGCCAAAGCAGATGCCGATATCATTTATCTAACGGGGTTTGATGGCGGAACCGGCGCGGCTCGCCAGCATTCCCTCCGTTATGTCGGCCTTCCAGCTGAAATTGGCGTTGTGGAGGCTCATCGGGCGCTGAGCGAATCAGGTTTGCGGGGGAAAGTCGAAATTTGGGCCGATGGCGGTGTGCGCTCCGGTGCCGACGTCCTAAAGTTAATGTGCCTGGGAGCAAACCGGGTCGGATTTGGCACGCTGCCAATGGTGGCGATTGGTTGCACCATTTGCCGTGACTGTCAGCTTGGCACCTGCCACACGGGGATAACTACACAGATTGAAACCACGGAGGAAGCGACTGCCGCTGGGCTTAAGCATTTTGTCCCCCGTGATTTTGACCAGGCTACACAGGCTCTTGTCAACTTGTTCTCCGAAATTGGAGATGGAATCAGGGACACTCTTTCAAGGTTGGGTATAAAACGCGCACAGGATATTGTCGGCCGTTCCGATCTTCTCATGCAAATTTCTCACTACGAACAAATCGATCTGAATGCGCTTCTTGTACCTTTGGACGAATATATGGCCAAGCCCATCCCCATATCCCTGCCGATGAACGAGATGGCTGAAATCGATCGTGGTCCGTTGCATCGCCCCCGCAACCATCTGACCACTGTCATTTCGAACCTGGTAATGGAAAGCTTCACCACATATCGACAGGATTCGATCCTGTTTGAAGATGATAAAGTGACGCCCGTCGATCGGGCGCTTGGAACGCATCTCACGGGAGCGTTGACCCGCTTTCGTCATAACTGGGCCTGGCCGCCCGGACATGGCGGAGTTGGTGGTCATCGTGAAACCTGGCGTCAACCGCTTGATGGCATCGGTACCCGCTCCATCCCGGCTACGGCTTTGCGCTTCTTCAGCAGTTCTGTCCCGGGCAATGGCTTGGGCGCGTACAATGCCGAACCGGTTTGTATCCGTGTGGAAGGAGGCGCTCAGGATGGTGTTGCCAAGGGGATTTCCGGTGGCCGCGTTGTGATCATGAAAGGTTACAACCACGATGGCAGGCTGATCGATGGTTCAGTCGGTAAAAGTTTGGCTTATGGAGGGACAGGGGGCCAGGTGCTCGTTCAGGGGAACGCCGACTCACGTGCCTGCATCCGTCTTTCGGGATCGGACGTTGTAATTGGTGGTGAGATCATGAAACCGCTAAATGACAGTCTTGGGTTTATCGGCGCGCGTGCAAACGTCAAAGGCTTCTTGTGTGAATATATGACGGCCGGACGAGTGATCGTGCTTGGCGACCCCGGTCCATGGATCTGCGCTGGTATGACTGGTGGCATTCTCTATCTTCGCCTGCAGCCGCATCTTAATTTCGATCCGGCCTCCATTCAACGCCGTCTGGCGAAAGGAGCAAAAGTGGTAGTGCAGGAGGTGGGCGAAAATGATTTGAAAAACCTCCGCGATCTTTTAAACATCTATTCGGACGAACTTAAGCAAAATCATCAAGCGGAAGAAGCACAAAAGGTCATTAACCTCTTGGTAGATTGGAAAAACACATTTGTCCGAGTCGTTCCTATGGGGCAGCAAGAGGAACAACGTTTTGCAACTGAATAATTAAGACACAAAAGTCCGCATCCGTAATTTATCCAATTACGGATGCGGACTAGCATTTTGTATTAATAGAATGACTTTGTATTCACAATCCATTTGGGTAGTCTTTCTTCCAAATCAGATCATTTACCGGAAGGGTTTTTTCTTGTTTTCCTCGATAATTTACTCCCTTTGGGTACTGGCGCGAGGGTAGCATCATCCATAGAATGTAATCACCTAGACAATCAAATTTACGTTTTGAAAGGATGAATAAATGGCTACCCAATCAAGTACGACCGGTATGAAAAAGACACTCGGGTTAACTGGCGTTACCGTCAATGCTATGGCACTCATCGCGCCGGGTGCGTTTTTATGGATGACCTTTCAACTGCAAGCTGCCAATACGGATACGGCAGGCGCCAGCACCGCGCAGGATATGTGGACGGGCATTGTAGCCGCATTGATTGTGGCATTTCTTACTGCCTTCGCCTATGCCGAGCTGGCTCGTAAATATCCTGAAGCCGGTACCGGCAGTTCGTATTACTTTGCCGAGAAAGCTTTTATTGACCGGGAAAAACCTCATCATCGCCGTTGGGCTCGCCTATCGAAATTTATTACAGGTTGGGCCGCCCATCTGTTTTATTGGGTTTATCCCGGTGTTATGGTGGCATTCTTTGCTGTATTGGTGAGCTACATTGCCGGCGTATTCGGTTATACCCTTCCAATTTGGCAGGAGATTGTGATTGCCTGGTTGTTTGCGATTGGCGTCGGTTACATTGCCATTCGCGGCGTCACTGGCTCAACAACTGCTTCCATCGTTATCAATGTGATTCAACTTGTATCCCTGGTGGTATTCTCGATTCTCGCCATCATGTTCCGGGTTCAGAATCCAATGGGTGTTACTCCGCAGGGCTGGTATCACCCGGCCGCTTCATCGGTTGTACTGCCCCATAATCTGGCGGGTTTGCTTTTCCAGTCTACCATTGCAATCCTGATCCTGGTCGGTTTCGAGTCCTCCACGGCTTTTGCGGCGGAAGCCAAAAATCCCAAGAAAGACATCCCGCGCGGTGTGATCTTATCGTTGGTGATCCAGGGTCTGTTTGCTTATCTTTTTGAATACTTTGCCGCTAATTATGCCCTGAGCGACAAGCTGACAAATGCCGACGGTTCCTTGAAGGGCATCTCCGCTGCTGCCGCTTCGGGCGCCCCGATCGGTGATATGGCCATCCAGATCGGAAACGCCTTCCTGCATGGAAACGGTTTCGCCTTCATGCTAGTGATCGCCGCAACGGTGGCTATCGCGATCGTAGGCACCACCCTGGCTGCCATGAATACAGGTGTCCGTATCAGTTTTGCCATGGCACAGGATCGGGAAATGCCCGACCTAATGGGTCTGTTGCATGATAAATATGCCACCCCCTTTATGGGCGTTGTCATCATGATCATCGTATCGGGCGCGATCGGGACGATCGGCGTACTTGGAGGCGTCGTGGCCCTGACGGGGATAACGCTGGCTTCTAACCTGGGTACCTTCATCCTCTACGCTCTGATCTGTGGTCTGACGATAGTAGCTTTTAGCGGAAAAGCGGACTTCAGTTTCTTCAAACATTCGATCATACCGATCTTGGGACTCATCGGAAACATTATCCTGGTCCTAACGATTTTCATAGTCGGGATCATTACCGGCGGTACAACGGCACAGGAGACATACCTGGCCTTGGGCATATCAGGTGTTTGGCTGGTCGTAAGTGTGGTCTATCTGCTAATATCGAGTGCTCAAAAAGGACACGCAATTATCCCATCGGTGCATGATATGACCAAGGAATAGAATATTGATTATTAAAAACCTCAAGTTATCTATCCTTCTTCCACGAGCTGCCAAAAACATGCAGCTCGTGGATCTTTTGGATTTTATCATTTCATAATCGATGAACATCCCGAATGTTCTGGCAAAGGCTGGCGCGGCTTGGATTGGGAAACCGTCCTCCTTGGTAAAAAATTATAAACCTCAAATCGAAGGCGGGGGCTTGAGCGTTGTCGGCCCCGTACGCCAGGATAATCAGGATTCGATCAGGTTGCCTGCTGGGGACCAGGATAATGTGCCGGGTTTGCTATTTGCTATAGCAGACGGCATGGGGGGGTACGCGCATGGTGGAGTGGCAAGCTTGCTGGCATTGGAAAGCTTTGCCAGCACATTAGCCGTCCAGAAAGACGCTCCAATCCAAAAAGCCTTGCAGCGTGGCGTTGAGACAGCCAACCTGCAGGTCTACCAGAAAGCCCAACAATTGCAAGCAGGTCGAATGGGTACTACCCTCACCGCTGCATACGTTTTAGGCGATACATTGTTTCTGGCTCATGTTGGTGACAGCCGCGCTTATTTGATACGTGATGGCCGTCCTGTCTGCTTGACTTCCGACCATACGGTGGTCGGTGACATGGTTCGCTCGAAATTAATTTCCCATGACAAGATACGCACCCATGCGCAACGTTCATATTTAACCAGGTCCCTTGGTTCGGCATTGTTTGTACAACCCGATATTACCCAGCAAAAACTCAAGGAAGGCGATCGCCTAATATTATGTTCCGACGGTGTTTGGTCCGTTGTAGAGGATGATGAATTTGCCAGGGTCGCCAGTGAGCCTACTTCTATGGATTCGATAAGTCGAAGCCTGATAGATCTCGCTATTCTGCACCAGACGGATGATAATGCCTCAGTCGTTGTTTTCCACCTCCATAAGCTGGAACCGATTTCGGATGAAAGTGAATCCCGCAAGCATAAAAGCTCCACTAAGTCCTAAAAACGCATGGATTTTAGGATGGAAAATGGCGGTATGACCTGTATTCCTCATGTTATTTAATGTTATTCGTCGCTCATCAATTCATAACGGCATGTTGATATGTTTGATTTCTTCGAGAGTTAGCAAACCCCACTTTAGGAATTTAACGTAATGAGTACCTATGCTATAATTTCTGGCAAGATGCTGCAAATCGGGGATCAGTTTGATCGTTATCAGATTCAAGCACAGATGGCCCAGGGAGGGATGAGTGATATATACCGGGCCTATGATATGGTAAACCACCGCGAGGTGGTGATTAAGATACCCGACCAAACCATGTTAGGTGACCCGGCTACATTCGAACGGTTCCAGCGGGAATTGGCCGTAATGAATACACTCCATCATCCTGTAATTCTCAAAGGTTTGGGGTCGGGGAAATATAACCGCATACCTTTTCTTGTCACGGAATTTGTAGAAGGGCGATCTCTCCGTACGGTGATTGAATCTTCAGCTCCCTTCCCCCTGGACAAGGCGGTTCCATTAATTCGCAAGATCGCCGATGGTATGGCATATTGTCATCAGAACGACGTTATCCATCGTGACTTAAAACCTGAAAATATTTTGGTGACCAGCGATGGTCAGCCGGTCATCATAGACTTTGGCCTGGCCCTTACGAAAAGCGCACACCGTGTGACATATTCGAATCTGAGCGCCACCATGGGCACTCCCGATTATATGGCTCCCGAACAGATAGATGGCAAACGAGGCGACCAGCGTACCGATATATATGCCCTGGGCACGATTATGTACGAATTGCTCACCGGCAAACCACCTTTTACAGGTGACAGCAATATGGTCGTCATGGCGCAGCATTTGAATGGCACCCCTCCCCGCCTCGACCGGGTTGATCCATCGATTTCTCCTCAGTTCGCGGCGATTGTTGCCACTTCACTTGCTCGTAACCCCGATGACCGATATTCTGATATGAACGCCTTCATTCAGGCCCTTGTTCATCCTGAGGACGCAGACCTGGCTATTTTGGATAAAATGGATACTCCCAATGTAACTGCCGTTTCTTTAACTCAATTGCAGGTCATACGGGGAATCTTGATTGCAGTGGGGATTATAGCTGGGCTGGTTGTGCTCGCTTTGGCGTTACAATATCTGCATCACTAATTATCCATAATTGCCGGTTGTTGTATTATTCACAGAGAATCTTTTTGACATCCGGGAAAGGCAACTATGAACAGTTCAGCAGACCAGACTGCCGGTATTATTGCGCGTACGGAACAGAACAATATTAAGTTCATCGATCTGCAATTCACGGATGTAGTAGGCATGGTCAAGAACGTAACCATCCCGGTCCATGAGCTGACAGCCGCCATTGAAAACGGTATATGGTTTGATGGCTCTTCTATAGATGGTTTTGCGCGGGTGGCCGAGAGCGATATGCATTTACGGCCGGACCCTTTGACTTTCGCGATTATCCCATGGCTGACCGGCGAAGAAGCTACAGCGCGTCTCATTTGCGACGTTTTTACACCCGATGGCCAACCATTTCCAGGCGACCCTCGTTCGATTCTGCGCCGCGTAATTAATGATGCCGCTCAAATGGGTTTTGGTTACAATACCGGCCCTGAACTTGAATTTTTTTTGCTCAAACCGAATCCAAATGGGAGCCTTATCCCACCGATCCCACATGACACTGCCAGCTATTTTGACGCCCCTGCGGATATGGCTGCCGGCTTGCGGCGCCAGATGGCGACTACACTCGAGTCGCTCGGCTTGCAAGTGGAAGCGATGCACCACGAAGGTGCATCTGGCCAGCAGGAAATTGACTTCCGTTATTCTGACGCATTAACGACTGCTGATAGCGCGGTTACTCTCCGTGTGGCTTTGAAGGTGATTGCCCAGCAGAATGGTCTATACTGCACTTTTCTGCCTAAGCCCATTCGAGGCATGAATGGCAGCGGCATGCACGTACACCAGAGTCTCACTTATATCGCCAATGGCAGGAATGCTTTTTCCGATCCCGGGGACGCTCACGGACTTTCGAAAATTGCAAAATACTTCATAGCCGGGCAGTTGGCACATGCAAGCGGGATGTGTGCCATCCTGGCCCCGCTGGTTAATTCTTACAAACGCCTAGTGAACGGTTATGAGGCACCGGTTTACATAAGTTGGGCCCGGATAAATCGTTCTGCACTCATACGCGTCCCGCGTGCGGCGGAGAGTGAGTCGACCCGATTAGAGCTGCGCTGCCCCGATCCAAGCTGCAACCCATATCTCGCCTTTGCAGTCATGTTGGCTGCCGGTCTGGATGGGATCCGGCGTGAGTTGCCCGTTTCGGAGGCCACGGAAGAAAACATCTACTTGCTCGACAAACCCAATTATTCGTCACAGGAAATATTACCTACATCCCTGAATGAAGCACTTAAGGCGATGGAAAAAGATGACGTCGTCCGTGATGCGCTAGGGACTCATACTCATGAGGTTTTTATCAACGCCAAGCGCCTTGAATGGGAAGATTATCGACTCGAAGTGACCGATTGGGAGCTCGAAAAGTATTTATCAAATTATTAGGAGCGAATTTACTTCAACGAACAGCAGGCCGGAGTTAATAAGCAAATGACTCCGGCATGTCGCTATTAAAGATCGATATGGTCCTAATAGAAAACATTACCCGTTTGGGCGATGGACTTATCACCCTACCCGCCTATAATCT
>CAZPCR010000016.1:0-18333 GCA_964585035.1 uncultured Anaerolineaceae bacterium | reverse complement strand
GCTTTCGCCAATTTCACACCATGCTGCTGGCTGATAATTTCCAAATGGATATGCCCGATTGCGAGGCGTTCTTCAACGAGCATTCCGATTAGGTTGCCGGTGGCAAACCCCGCCGCGTAGCCGAGCACCGTAAGAGGGTTACTTATATTTGTTAACACTTTGGTGATCGCAATGACATAAACTGCTGATTCAAAAAATCCCAAGGTCCAGACCAGGGCCTTGCGTCCACGCATGACGAAAAGCAGCCGCAACGTATCGAGAGACATGTCGGTGATGCGCAGGCAGAAGATCGTTAAGGCGCCCACCCAGGCCGACGAAGAAAAGAGAAAATTAAACATGGCTATTGCAGCGCCGGATCGTATAATTTTTTCACATATTCTTTTACCATTCGCCGCGTACTGAATTGTGGAATAATGGTTTTAAGTGATCCTTTCATTCGAGTCATCCAGGAATGGGAGATTACCTTCGGATCACGGTTGTAATAAAGCGGGATGATCTCGTTTTCTAAAATATCATACAAATCGTCGGCGTCCTTTTTATCTTGCGCCGGGGAATTATCACCATCGACATCCTTTCCAATCGCCCACCCATTCTCTCCGTTATACGCTTCACGCCACCAGCCATCCAACACGGAGAAATTAAGTGCCCCATTGATCGCCGCCTTCATACCCGAGGTACCGCTGGCTTCCATCGGACGCCGCGGGGTATTAAGCCAGACATCGACACCCTGGACAAGATAACGGGCAAGATTAATATCATAATCCTCCAGAAAGACCAGGCGCCCACCCATTTCTGCGCGCTTGACCTGACGATAGACCTCCTGAATGATCTGCTTTCCCGGTTGATCGGCAGGGTGCGCCTTACCCGCAAATATGATCTGCACCGGCATATTCGGTCGGTTAATAATATCGACCAAACGTTCGACGTCAGAAATGATCAAGTCGGCCCGCTTATAGGTGGCAAATCGTCGGGCAAACCCTATTGTCAGGGCATAAGGATTTATGAGGACACCAGAAGAAACCACTTGAACAGGGTGATAACCGCCCACCGTCCAGCGGTCGCGCACCCGCTCACGCATATAGAAAGCGAGTTTACGCTTCAGGTGTGTGCGCACTGCCCATAATTTCTCGTCAGGGATGTCGTCCAATTTTCCCCAAAGTTCCGGTTCGTCAAGATGATCGAGCCAATCTTCTCCCAGGTAACCATCGAATAAAATTCGCAACCGGCGCGCCATCCAATTCGTTGTATGTACGCCGTTGGTCACATGTATGATCGGCACATTTTTTTCTTCCAAATCTGGCCACAGGAAATGCCACATTTTGCGGGCCACCTGACCATGAAGTTCGGAAACACCATTGCGTCCGTTCGAATTACGCAAGGCAAGTATCCCCATACTGAAAGTTTCGCCGGATGGCATTTGGTGACGGGCAATATCGAAGAATTGTTCACGCTCCAATTTAAGCTGCGGCCAAATGGTGGCTAGATATTTTTCAACCAGCCAAAGCGGAAACTCATCATTACCGGCAGCAACCGGTGTATGTGTAGTGAAGATATTTTGCCCGCGTGTTTTTTCGATAGCCTGGTTGTAGGTATGACCGGCTTCCACGAGTTCGCGCGCTCTTTCCAGAGTCAGGAAAGCGGCGTGACCCTCGTTCATATGCCAGACGGAAGGGTTGTATCCCAGCGCCCGCAAAGCGCGCACTCCGCCTATCCCTAACAGCACTTCCTGCATGATCCGCTGATCGAGATTAGACAAGTAAAGACGAGCCGTTAAATTCTTATCCGCGTCCGAATTTGGATCCACATTTGAATCAAGCAAATAGAGCGGTACGCGGCCGACGCGCACTTCCCAAATTTGAAGCGATATGACGCGGTCGGGAAATTCAACTTCAACCGTCATTCGTTTGCCGTTCTCGGTAGTTACCGGCAGTACTGGCAGGTCGTCGTATTTCAACAAATTGTTGATCGATTCCTGCCAGCCATCTTCACTAATGCGCTGGGTAAAATAACCCTCTGCGTACATAAAACCCACCCCCACCAAGGGCAAACCAAGGTCACTGGCCTCTTTTAAATGATCGCCCGCCAACACGCCTAGCCCACCCGAATATATCGGAAGCGTTTCGTGTAAACCATATTCCATCGAGAAATATGCGATCGGGTGATTGGTCAATTCAGGGTGCGTACGTACTGCCCAGGGTTTGTCTGTGGAAAAATACAAGTCAAAATCTGAAAAGATGCCATCGTATATTGCAAGATAATCATCATCCTGCGCCGCCTGGTCAAGGCGCGCTCGTCCGATCTCACGGAGAAACCGGATGGGATTATGACCGAGTCTTTCCCAAAGATCATAATCCAGCCGCCCAATTGCGCGTGTTGCTTCAGGGTGCCAGGTCCACCACAAGTTATAAACAAATTCACCAAGACGGCTGAGTCGTTTAGGTAAATTAAATGGAGTCGGCAACTTCGTTCGGAATATTTCCATAGGCAAAGAATCATACCACAGCCGTTTGTACTACAATGTAGAGATGCCGAAGGTTCAACTTTTTATTACCTGCCTAGTGGATACATTCTTTCCTGAAATCGGCGAGGCGATGGTAAACCTTTTTCGCCGTACAGGCGTTGAAGTAGACTTTCCACGTGACCAAACCTGTTGTGGCCAACCCACTTTCAATGCGGGATTGCGCCCAGAGGCACGCCAAATTGCCCAACATACCATACGAGTCTTTGAATCCGCACCGGGCGATATAGTCATCCCTTCCGGCTCTTGCGCACACATGATCCGAATAAATTACCCCGAGTTGTTCAAAGACGATCATGAGTGGTTGTTACGCGCGAAAGCACTCGGTGCCCGGACGTATGAATTTACCGAATACCTGGTTGATATCCTGAAAATAACAGATTTTGGGGCATCCTGGGAAGGGCTTTTGACTTACCACCCCACATGTCATCTTTACCGAGGCCTGGGCATCGACCGGCAGCCACGTGCTTTGCTGTCAAATGTGAGCGGAGCCGACATCCGAGAATTGCCAGAAGCCCAGGATTGCTGCGGTTTTGGCGGAATATTTTCTATCGAACATCCTGAGCTTGCGGCTGAGATGCTCAAGCGCAAGATAAAGAACCTGGAAACCACTCAATCGCCCACACTCGTGGTTTGTGATGCCGGCTGCCTGATGCACATCAAGGGCGGATTGCATCGTCAAAAGAAACCGCAGAACGTCTTACACATTACTCAAGTCTTAAACCACAGATCTCCGGGAGCATGAAGTGAGCACCAACATTTTCCATCAAAGAATTCGTGCCTCCATCGTCAACGAATCCCTCCAGGCAGCCCTGGATGCAAACGCAGAAAGGCGAGTCAAAGGCCGGATTGCAGCATTAGCCACCCTCCCCAATTGGCGCGAACGACGCCAACATGCACATGAAGTCCGCGCCGACGTTATTGCACATCTAGGTGAGTATTTAAAAATATTCACCGGGAAGCTTGTTGAGAATGGTTTCATTGTTCATCGCGCTGCCGACAAAGCAGATGCTCTTAAAATCATATTAGAGATTACCGCGGGAACTGCCTCTGGACCTCTCCTGTTCGTGAAATCAAAATCCATGATCTCGGAAGAGATCGAACTTAATCTCTCACTAGAAGCGCTAGGACATCGTGTCGTTGAGACAGACTTAGGCGAATATATCGTCCAACTGCGTGGAGAAAAACCAGCTCATATAATTACTCCTGCCGTTCATCTGCGTCGTCAAGATGTGGGAAAGCTTTTTCATGAGAAATTCGGCATTCCATATACAGAAGACGTTTCGATACTTACGAGTACTGCTCGTAAGATTCTGCGTGAAGTGTTTTTGACTGCCGATGTTGGTATTAGTGGCGTCAATTTTGGCGTGGCTGAGACGGGCACATTATGTATGGTCACAAATGAAGGCAATGGACGAATGGTCACAACAGTTCCTCCGGTACACATTGCCCTGATGGGTATGGAACGTCTCGTACCGACACTTGGCGATCTTGCTCTGATGCTTTCGCTTTTGGCGCGCTCCGCTACAGCGCAAAAATTGACTGTCTACACACAACTTATAAATTCACCTCGTCGCCTTGAAGAAACTGACGGTGCGCAGGCACGTCACCTCATTATCCTGGATAATGGGCGTTCGCGCCTGCAAAACTCTCCCTTGCAGGAGGCATTGTATTGCATACGGTGTGGCGCCTGCCTCAACGCTTGTCCGGTTTTTCGAGAGCTTGGTGGGCATGCATACGTCGGTTCAGATGGCTCCATGGCACCTTATCCCGGGCCGATTGGCTCCATTGTTTCTCCAGGACTAATAGGGCTGGAACAATTTGGGCACCTGGCCCAGGCATCCTCATTATGCGGTGCTTGTAAGGATGCTTGTCCAGTAGATATTGATCTACCCAGGTTATTGACCATGGTCAGAGAAGGAAATACGAAAGAAGGAAATAATAAACAAGCCATTGGCCTTTCCATTCAAAGTAAGATTGGGCTCCAAATTTATGGTGGTATAGCGGCATCACCCAGCTTATTTTCATTGGCTCAAAGATTAGCCGGACTGGGTGCCAGGGTCGTCTCACCATTCTCACAATGGATGTGGCTACCTGGCATCACAGGCTGGGGTTACAGCAAGGATTTTCCGCGCCCAGCAATTAAAACATTCAGGAACAGATTTCACTCTGGAGATAGGGATTCATTACCAAGGATTAAAAAGACAGTAATTATGGGAGTGAAGCAAAAAGACCTAGTGGCAATAGAGTTAATAAAGACAAAAGAGATTTTAGTCGAGAGGTTCTCACAGGAATTGAAAGCAATAGGTGGACAAGTTTATCGGGTGACGCCAAACCACCTGACCGATAGTGTGATAGCACTTATTAGAGAACGTGGTATGAGTACGATAATGATATGGAAATCGGTTCCAGCTTTAGATGAAAGCCGATTAACACAGGAAGGCATCAAAGCTATCCGAAACGGGGATCCTTTTGTTAAAGCCGGAATTACTGGGGCGGCTGTAGCAATAGCTGAGACCGGTACTATAGTCATGCCGTCAGGAAAGGGAAAACCCTTAAGCGTGTCATTGCTTCCTGAGATCCACATTGCCGTGATCCATTCATCACAAATCGTGTATTCTCTTGAAGAAGCCATACAAATTAAAGACGTGAAGGATGCTTCGGCAACCGTTTTGATTACCGGTCCATCGCGTACTGCCGACATCGAGATGACTTTAACAATAGGGGTACACGGACCAAAGGAATTAGTAGTTTTTATATTAGAATAAAAAATCTCGATTAAAACAGATGCGAGCATAGACATAGAATGGTCAACAATCCAAAAAAAAAGTATTTCATCTTTTACTTGAGTATTCTTTCACTCGCGGGCGGAGCTATTATTTATCTGGCTGCCTCCAGGACGGGGCCAGGCATTTCGAACGATGCAGCCATGATGCTCTCCGTTGCTGGAAATTTAGCGAATGGCTGGAACCTGATAGATTTCAGAGGCAATGTTTTAACCCAGTTTCCACCTCTTTACCCCATGCTTCTATCCGTTGGGAGCCTGCTATTTAACCAGGATGTAGTCAACGTCGGTTGGATTCTTAATATTCTTGTGTTTGGGGGAATCATCATGTTTTCCGGCCTCATGTTCTGGAGTGCATTCAGCGACGAACCTATTTTTGCTTATATCGGAAGTTTCGTTATATTCAGCTCAACCTCCCTTATTAAGATTTCCGCCAACATCGCATCTGATCCCTTATACATGCTTATCGTCATTTTATTTCTGATGAGCCTATGTTCTTATTTGAGTACAGGAAGGATAAAATATTTATTCCTGGCAGGTGTGTTGATCGTTGTCGGATGTTCACAAAGATACGCAGGCCTTTCGTTAGTCCCAACCGGGGGTATCGTTGTTGCCTATAAAAACCGAAATAACATCGGCCGGGCCGTCCTGTCAGTTCTTTATTTTATTGTACCGACCGCAATTCCTGTTTTCCTATGGGGATATCTCCATAATTTTCCGATCAATGGATCCGTATTCGGCTCAAGAATACCTTTCATGCCATTGCTAAATTTTATTACAGGTTCAGAAAAATTATTGAATTGGTTTATCCCATTGCAGATCATTTCGCACGTGAATCTCCTGCTTTTATATGCAGTGATCCTGTATCCGCTGATATTTGCGATTTTCAAGACCGGTGTCTCGGAGTTTATTTCCAGGATAGACTCCCCATTGGTTATCCCCCACCTTGCCTTCCTGGTCGTATATATTGGAGTACTGATATTCAACATCACCCCCGAACTACAGGGGCCGGAAACCGACCGAGCACATATTATTCTCCTACCTTCCTTATTAATAGTCCTGCTATCGGCTGGCAGTCATTTATTAAAGGCAGCGCGAGAAAAATTTGGCCCGGTGAGAAGCAGCTTCGTTTTAATCTTATTGGTAATAATTTGGTCAATCTATCCGATAAGCAAGACGTTTGTATATATCCAGAGTTCCCTCGTAAGTGGAGACGTAAGTTCTTATAACTCCCTCAATAAGTCAAATATCAAAAATACTGCTTTCACCCGCTACCTATCAGGTTTGGATACTAAAGACAATAAATTTTACAGTAACGGCGAAGCGGCTGTCTGGCTTATTTTACGTGTCCAGGTCCATTCCCTTCCTTCCAATGATTTAGGCCATAAACCGACCTTAACCTACATTGAACAACATTACAATGGATGGCCGGGCCTGGGGAATGATGGATACTTGGTATGGTTTAACAGTTTTTCCTCCAAAGAATATCTCGCCACTCCGGATCAATTAGGTACGATTGCCAACTTAAATAAAATTTATAACGACGAAACCGGCAGTATTTATTACGTGAAATCCCGCTGATAATTCAAAAGACTATTGAAAAATCATAAGGTTATGATCCAGGCTTCATTCCTTCAGGCCGATGGGGATTGAAAAGACCTGCATTGAATTGACTGTCTGTACGCCTGATGATACAATCTCGCCCGCTCACCCGAAAAAGCATAAGCCCCCATCGTCTAGTGGCCCAGGACGAAGCCCTCTCAAGGCTTAAACTGGAGTTCGAATCTCCATGGGGGCACTTCCAAAAGCTCTGCGGATGCAGAGCTTTGATTTTTTTGTAACTGGCTAATAGCCCCTGCTGGAGCAACCTATAAAAGGATATGTCCAGCGGGATAAAGGCGTGAATAACCTATCATTGTCACATTCGAAGATATATCCGATATATTGAGGAGCAGGCATGCAGGAAAAATCCAGGGATTCTACACGGGGATATCTTATCGGCCTCAGCGCCACCGTATTCCTTTCTTTCACAGGTATATTGATCAGCTACTTGAATAGGACGTATAACCTGCCATCGCTTGTACTGGCATTTTGGCGGGATTTATCCGTTGTCCTTGGCCTACTTATCGTATTTGCCGCGTTCAAACGTGACCGTCTTCGGCTTGACCGCTCCCACTGGTCATTCTTCATCCTATACGGATTAACGCTCTCCCTGTTCAACTCTATGTGGACGTTCTCAGTACAATTCAACGGCGCAGCTATCGCCACTGTGCTGGCGTTCAGTTCGCCGGCGATGACCGCTGTCCTGGCATATTTCATTTTTAAAGAACAAATCAATGGGGTTAGATTATCATCCATTGTTATGAGCCTGCTTGGCACGGCACTGGTCTCAGGCGCCGTGGATCCAGCGGCGTGGAAAGTAAACGCCTCCGGAATTGTTTTTGGCTTATTGACGGGTTTATTTTTTGCCTGCTACACATTAGTGGGCAAAGCCTCTTCGAATAAATCAATTGACTCCTGGACGACCATGCTGTACGGCTTCAGCAGCGCGGTATTCTTTCTTTTTGTTTTCAACCTGTTAATGAACAGTTTTACAGGGCAACCTATTCTAGGCACCTTCTTATGGCTAGGAACTTCGGTGAGCGGATGGGCAATCCTGGTCTTCCTTGGAATCGGCCCGACAGTGGGCGGTTTTGGACTCTACTTGATGAGTCTCGGCTATTTACCGGCAACCATCGCCAATCTGATCGGAGCATTAGAGCCTGCTTTTACCGTAATTTGGGCTTATCTGATATTTCATGAACAATTGACATTCATTCAATTGGTCGGAAGTCTGTTAGTCTTTGGCAGCATTATCCTTTTGCGGGCGGGTGAGGGGGGTCGAAGTTCGGTAAATCCTCCCGCAGTAGAGGTAATATAACAAAAAAGACCTGACGGAGATTATTCTCGTCAGGTCTTTTTATCATTCGATAAATGTTATCTCATTCAACGTAAGCGGCTTCTCCAAACAACCCCTCGTCCAGGCCAGTGATCTCAATTTCCTCAGATACACGGACAGGCGTGATCAGATTTACCAGCCACAGGAGGATAACGGTCACCACAACCGAATAGACAATGGCCAGCGATGCTCCCAACAATTGGATCAGGAATTGATGAACATTACCCTCGATCAATCCACTTACATGGTTCACGGCAAACGCTGCGAAGACACCTACCAGGATCGTACCGAGTGCGCCACCTACACCATGGACTCCCCAAACATCCAGCGCATCATCCCAGCCCCATTTAGTCCGCAGTTGGACGGCGGTGTAACAAACAAAGGCGCATATGATGCCGATAATAGCCGCAGCCCAAGGTTGAACGTAACCGGCTGCCGGTGTAATCGTCACAAGGCCTGCAACAGCCCCGGTCATGGCGCCAACCATGTTTGGCTTTCCTTCGCGGGTCCAATCAAGGATCATCCACGTGACCATTGCCAGAGAAGCGGCGATATCGGTATTGACGAAAGCCACAGCCGCCAAGCCATTGGAGCCGAGCGCGCTACCACCGTTGAAACCGAACCAGCCAAACCACAATAAAGCCGCCCCGAGTGCGACATAGGTGACATTGTGCGGTGCGAGCTTTTCGCCCTTCTTGATCTTACGTTTGCCAATGAAAAGAACGGACGCCAGTGCGGCGAAACCGGCACTCGTATGCACCACGATTCCTCCAGCAAAGTCGGCGAAGCCCATTTGCGCCAGGAAGCCGCCACCCCAGGCCCAGTGCGCCATCGGCGTGTAAACAAGAATACTCCATAAGACGAGGAAAATCAGATAGCTTTTGAAGCTGACCCTATCAGCGAAAGCTCCCGTAATCAAGGCCGGGGTGATAATCGCAAACATCTCCTGGAAGAAGAAATAGGCCATCAACGGAATGACCAGGGTGGAGCCTGGAATCTGCAAAGTTGCAGAAGCCACACCATTCAAGGCAAAGTATTGAAGGGGATTCCCAATGAAGCCGCCGATATCTTTACCGTACATCAGGCTGAATCCACCAAAGACCCAGATGATTGTGACGATACCCATCGAGATGAAACTCTGCATCATGATGGTGAGAACGTTCTTACGACGGACCAGACCTCCATAGAAGAAGGCTAAACCGGGCGTCATTAACATAACGAAGGCCGCGCTGATAAGCACAATGGCAGTAGCCCCGGTATCTATATTGTTCATATTGATTTCTCCTTGTCAATTTGGATAACTGGTGATGACAGATAACCTCATATTAAGGCACCTGATTCGACAACTACTTATATCGCCACCTCCTTGACGCTTTCCCGGCGGGGATAAAAAAGATTAGGCGCCGGCCTGCCCAGTGGGGCTTTGACCAGCGCCTTAAAATCTGTTCTTGAAATAAACACCCGTTTTCGGTATTCATTTGAATACTCGTCTACACATGTCCTATTACCAAACAGGTCGGTTATTTTTTTAAAAGATATTAAAGTTCAGTGTAGCAGGTGGCATTGATCTGAGGAGAGTGCTTTTTATCCTCGTTTTTAGACGCGGTTTGTCATTAGAGAAAGACCGATAGTAGCCGGTCATATTTTGTTGTAGAATCAACAAACTATCTTATCCTATGACAAACAACTATTCATCAAAGAATAATAAGAATTCCCCGGGTTTATTGTTAACAATTCTTACAAGCGCACTAATGATCATTTTAACAATTTGCGTGGCATTTACAATTTCTCCTTCGATTGCCAGCGCTCTCACCGGTTCTCCTTCGCCTACCGGCCGATCCCTTTCCTGGTCGGTGGTGACGATTGCAAAGCCCACCTACACACCTTCTCCAAAATTAGCATTCACTCCAGTCCCAACAAACATACATGTTCGTGCGTCTTCTGTTACTGATGTTCCCTCACCGTTGAAGATGAACCTGGTGAGCAACATCCCTGCTCCGAGATCGGATTCGCAGGATAATTCTGTGGGGAAATACATCCTTGTCAGTATCTCTCAACAGCATTTATACGCTTACGATAATGGACAGCTTGTTTACAGTGTTATTGCTTCCACCGGCATGGGAAATTCGACTCGCCTCGGAACCTTCAGTGTGCTCGATAAAATTCCAAACGCCTATGGGGCTACCTGGAACATTTGGATGCCTGATTGGCTCGGGATTTACTGGTCAGGTAGTTTGGAAAACGGCATCCATGCCCTTCCTATTCTCGCGGACGGCAATCGCTTATGGTCAGGTTTTCTCGGTTCGCCAATCTCATTTGGATGCGTCGTATTGGGTGTTGACACTGCACTCCAGGTATATAACTGGGCAGATATCGGAACACCCGTCGAGATCCAACGATAGCAATCACTTATAAGACCTATTTGCTTAAATTACACATATGAGCAAAATCCTTGTTATCGGGAGCCTCAACGCAGACCTGGTTGTGCGCGCCCCTCGGTTCCCATCCCCCGGTGAAACCATTCAAGGCGAAAACCTCATCACCATACCCGGAGGAAAGGGAGCAAATCAGGCTGTAGCCTCGGCCCGCCTCGGGGCACAGGTTGCGATGATCGGCCGCGTCGGGACAGATGCTTTCGGCTCAACGCTTATAAATAATCTCGAACAAAATAAAGTGGAGACTGATCGCATAATAACGGATGGATCGTCCGCAACCGGTACGGCAGTGATCGTTGTCGATCCGCAGGGGCAGAACAGCATAATCCTTTCACCGGGAGCAAATGCGAAAGTCACTCCTTCAGATATAAGCCCAGGGTCCTTTTCAGATTATCGTCTGCTACTGCTTCAACTTGAAATTCCTATTGAAACAGTGATCCATTCCGCCAATCTCGCCAGAGAAAAGGGTTTACTTATCCTGCTCAACCCGGCACCGGCATACAACTTGCCGGATGATTTATTAAGGACCGCAGATTACATCCTGCCTAACGAAACCGAACTCGGTTTATTGACGGGAAAACCTGTTAATGATCTCGCATCGGTAGGCACAGCGGGCCTTTCACTTCTGGCTCGCGGTGCAAAAAATATTATCATCACTCTCGGAGCGCAGGGCGCCTTGATCGTGAATAAGGATGGAGTGAATCTTATCCCATCCTACAAAGTGAACGTTGTGGATACCACAGCCGCCGGGGATGCCTTCATTGGTGGTTTGGCAGTTGGATTATTGAATGGCAAATCATTGGAAGATGCCGTACAATATGCTTGTGCCTGCGGTGCTTTAGCTGTTACCAAATTCGGCGCGCAACCATCTTTGCCCACCGCAGAAGATGTAAATGAAATTATAAATAAGTAAGCATCCGGCTTTTTTCTCCCCGAGGATCACTTTATCAAATTAATATGAAACAAAAATGCATTCTGTTCGACACAGACCCCGGAATAGACGATTCGTTAGCTATCCTACTCGCACTGGCTTCGCCCGAACTTAAAGTGGAAGGCATAAGCACCGTGCACGGAAATTGTTCGGTTGATCAAGCAACAAGCAACGCCCTGGCCGTGCTCGAACTTGCAAGAGCAAAGAATATCCTTGTCGCCCGGGGTTTCGAGCTGCCGCTCGTTCAACCATCCCTGCTCGCACCGGAAACGCATGGCAATACCGGCCTAGGTTATGCGGTCTTGCCGCCGCCAAAAACAAAGCCGGTCCCCCAACACAGCGTTGATTTTCTCATCGAGAAGATCTTATCTGCACCAGGCGAATTGACCCTTGTCTGCATCGGACCGTTAACCAATGTCGCGGTGGCAATCCGCAAAGAGCCGCGCATTCTTCAAGCTATCAAAGAGGTTATCATCATGGGAGGAGCCATTAGGCACCAAGGGAATACCACTCCCCTGGCCGAGTTCAATGTCTATGTAGACCCCCATGCCGCATACATGGTCTATCACAGCGGGATGCCGATCACACTCGTTCCACTGGATGTTACATATCAATGTATTTTTACCCATGCAGACGTCGAGCGCCTTTTAAAGATCAAATCTCCGATACCAAAGTTCGTAGCAGACTCTACCCGCTTTTACATGGAGTTCCACGACGAGTTCCAAAAAATCGATGGCTGCATCATCAACGATCCGCTCGCCCTGGCCTTGACATTTGCCCCTGAGCTCTGTGATTATGAAGAACATTATGTAGATGTCGATATCTCGGGCGGAGTTTCGATGGGTAAGACCTTCGCCGATTTCTATAGATTGACAAAACAACCGGTGAATATGAAAGTGGCCCTGGGAGTGCGCGCCAGGGACTTCATCGATTTGTTTCTCGAGCGTGTAGGAAAGTTGAGCGAGTCAATATCCGGTTAGGAGGTGTACTGGAAACGATTGTCAGCTCTTCCTCCAGTAAGTTGTATTCTATTATCCATTTCATTGAAAAGGAGAATGCGGAATGAAAATCATAGATTCCATAAAAAAAGATTTCAATACTATGACCTGGGTACTGATCCCTGTCGCCATCGCCATTAACGTTGTTATCGGTGAAATCGTTGTCCAGCTAAAACTACCTGTCTATCTCGACTCGATTGGAACCGTATTAGTTGCCGTCTTATGCGGTCCCTGGGCAGGAGCACTGACCGGAACTCTGTCAAATACCATCTGGGGCCTTCTTATTGATCCCAACGCTTTGCCCTGGTGGCCGGTAGCTCTTTTCATCGGTTTTGTTGCCGGTTGGTGCGCACGGGGTGGGCTTTTCAAGAGCTGGTGGAAAGCGGCGATTACCGGCTTCCTGGTGGCATTGACTGCCGCGTTGGTGTCAACACCCATCTCGGTTTATATTTATGGCGGTATTACAGCCAGCGGGTCTTCGTTCCTTACAGCCTATTTACTCCAAACGGGACAAAGCCTTTTACCGGCTGTTTTGATAACCAATAACATCGTGGAACCTTTCGACAAAATCTCGACCAGTTTATTGGCATTTGCCATTATTCAAGGGCTTTCGATGCGTTTCCTGGCGCGTTTCCCACGCTCGGAGAACGTGCAAATTGAAGGCGGTATTACTCGTAATCAAATCTACATCGCAGTGGGCGTTGTCATTGTCGTAATTGCCTTATATGTTCTTGTGATCGCAAAGCTTATAAGTCATTAGTCTCCTTTATTTATTACGATCCCTCTCTCGCTGGAGAGAGGGATCGTTGAGAGAGAGAACCATTTGCACGAAAGACTTTCCTTTTATTTAAAACGCGACAGCCTGCTTCATTCCTTAAATCCCCTGACCAAGCTCACATTAGCGTTCGGTTTGACCTTTGTTGCTTTCCTGAGTCCATGGTATTGGACGCCACAATTTGTCGTATTGATAATCATCATTCCTTTGAGTATTTTAGGCAGAATACAGCGTGAATATATTTTCACTGCCCTGCGACTTATCCTACCCGCCACCGCTTTTCTTTTTGTCATGCAAGCCCTTTTCCAACCCATCGGAAAAACGATCATCTTCCAGTTCTGGTTCCTGCATATAACGCGTGAGAGCCTCTCGTTCGCTTTTGCGAATGCCTCACGCATATTTGCCATGATCTCCTCATTCACTTTATTCCTGCTTACCACCCATCCGAGCGAATTGATGAGCGACCTGACCCGTCGCGGCCTTCCCAGCCAATTTGCCTATGTTATTATTTCTACCATCCAGATCATCCCCCAGATGCAGTCCAAAGCGCAAACCATTATCGCCGCACAGCGTTCGCGCGGCCTGGAAACAGAAGGAAGTATTTTTAAGCGTATCGGAGCGCTGGTACCACTGGTGGGGCCATTAGTTTTTGGCTCGCTGGTTGAAGTGGAAGAGCGTGCCATCGCGATCGAAGCACGCGGCTTTACCTCTACCCGTAAAAAGACTTCCCTGCGTGAAATCCGGGATACCGGTTTCGATAAAACCTTACGCTCCATCCTTGTCCTGATGGTTCTGGTTATTATTGTTCTCAAGATACGGGCATCTTAATAACTCATACCCGAGAGATAGTTCCATCAGGAACAAAAATATATTATGGCTATAGTAAACCTCAAACAAGTCACCTATACTTACCCACTCACCGATACTCCCGCTCTTTCCAAAGTGGACCTGCAAATCAAAGAGGGTGAGTTTCTTGCAATAATCGGTCCGAACGGATCAGGCAAGTCCACGCTTTGTTATACACTGGCGGGTTTCATCCCGCATTTTTTTAAAGGCGAACTCGAAGGCAGCGTCGAGGTAGCCGAAGTAGAAACAAAATCGTCCACGCTTAACGAATGGGTGATGAACGTTGGGCTGGTTTTTCAAAATCCATTCAACCAGATTTCTGGTGCCAAATACTCCGTCTTCGAAGAGATTGCATTTGGATTGGAAAACCTGGGCGTGCCGCGTGAAGAAATAAATCCACGCGTCGAGCAGGCATTGATCATGACCGGCATAGACGACCTGGCGGAGCGCTCTCCGTATTCCTTATCCGGCGGGCAGCAACAACGCGTCGCACTGACATCGATCCTGGTAATGCAGCCGAAGGTGCTTGTCCTCGATGAACCGACTTCCCAATTGGACCCAATTGGGACCCGCGAAGTTTTCGGCGTAATCAGGTCACTGGCGGAACGGGGCATTACTGTCGTGATGGTTGAGCATAAGGTTGAATGGGTGGCCCAGTTCGCCGACCGCGTTGTCGCCCTTTACGAAGGCCAGGTTCAGATGGATGGCAAACCGAGAGAAGTTTTGACTTCAGATCAACTGGTTGGCAAAGGCTTTGGCATTTCACGTTACACTACCACCGCACGGGAAGCTGCCCGGAGAGGTCTTTGGCCGAAAAAGAGTGAGCTGCCCGTCACCCTGGACGAAGCTATTACAGGATTCAAAAAATAATGAATATAGAGGTAAATAACCTGGATTACACATATCCTGGGGCGGTACAGGCCTTGCGAGGAGTCTCGATAACCATCCAGGCTGGTGAACAGGTTGCCATTGTAGGACAGAACGGCTCAGGCAAAACCACACTTGTCAAGCACCTGAATGGATTGTTGCAGCCCACCTCAGGTACCGTGATGATTGGTGAATTGGACACGAGAAAAGTCTCGGTGGCAAAGTTGGCCAGACACGTGGGGTATGTTTTTCAAAACCCTGACGAGCAGCTATTTTGCAGGACGGTCGGGGAAGAAATTGCCTTCGGTCCTCGTAATTTTGGATTCGACACACAGAAAATAGAGAACCTGGTAAATGACGCCCTGCAGTTGGTTGAATTGACAGACAAGAAAGATACCAATCCTTATGATCTATCTTCCACCTGGCGCAAGATGATTGCTCTGGCTTCCATCCTATCCATGGACACGGATTGCGTTATCCTTGACGAACCAACCACCGGCCAGGACGCTGCGAATGTGGCGCGCATCGCCCATGTGGTCAGTGAATTAAAAAAGCGCGGCAAGACCGTCATAACAATCACACACGATATTGACTTCGGTGCCGAAAATTTCGACCGCGTAATCGCATTGGCAAAAGGGCAGGTTTTGGTGGATGGCCCGGCTGGCAGCGTGCTTGGAGAAACGGAAATTCTTGCTCAAACCTATGTTGATCCGCCGCAATTGACACGCCTGGGTAAAAGACTGGGGATAAAGAAGACGGTTAGGAATCAAGAAGAATTTTTATCCGCTGTAGAGAAATTAAATATGTAGCACGGCTTTCATTCCCGCTCTTTTTACCGTTTTATACTGCCGCTGGGACGACTTGGAAAACTTTCTTAATGCGATTTAAAAACGAGGATATATATACTGACTTAACGGTCATATACGATTAATTCATCATACCCCGAATCGTTTAATAATAATTCACGTTTATAGATGATATCAGGGAAAGCCGCCAGCACAACTTCTGCTGTCGTATAGATCTTGCAGCCGGGCACAAGATGCCCACCGATCGTTTTTCCGTCGCTGGCTGATATTGAGACGTGCAAATGAGAGCCATGGGTCGAAACGGTCCCTGTCAGCGAAACGATCTCGAAGTAGCCTTCAAACTCCGAGTAAGACTCAAGATTAGCCAAACGGAGAGTGGCATACGTCAGGCTGCCGACCGAACAAAGCACACAACCTGCCTCGATCTTTTCCTCTGCTACAAACTGCTCGATCTCGTCAAATAGGTCCTGGCCTGGTTTTAGGCGAAATGTATAAGTTACCATGGAGATCTCCTGATACGGCTCCGATTATAAAAGCAAAGTGCGCCTTCCGGCGCACTTTTTATCTAATCCATGCCCCCTTGATAACAGTTGTACATAACCCCACCCGGTGTGAGTATTTGTAAAGGCCCTTGGTCATTCCTAACTCGGTACCGATCTAACTGAGGCTTCACTCCGTTTATTGCTGCTTCTGCCTGCCAGCTCGAAAGCGTGAAGGACTGCCAGCCTTTATTGGGTTTTTGTGGGTCGGCTTGCAAACCGCAGAATAGGATCGCGCCGACCGCATCGCGGGTATATCCCGGTAGTTCGGTGGATCGAAATTCCTTGACCAATACAGGGACAGTATCGTTTGATAAAGAAACGATGTAAGGAACATCGAGACCGTGCCCTGACATCGCGCGATTGACATTCTGCCGGACAATGAAGCCGTCTACGTTCATTAGACCGAGCGTTGCAACGAAACCAAGGGAAGTGATCAAAACCGCAACTGCAATGGCGCGTTGACGATGAAGGATTTCAAGTATAACGACTGCGCAAAGCAATATCCCGATCCAGATCAATAAGACATGAGTGTAGGTCCGCAGGCGCGAAAACCCATATGCAGCTTCATAAAGTAGTAAACGCTGATATGCGGATACAAGCATGACCATTACCAATACAACAATCGCTGTGCTCAGCCCGGAATAAATAAGGCGCTCCTTATCATTCTCTCGCCTGGATGCGGTGCCTAAGCCGAGGATCATAAGCAAACTAAATATGGCGACGGCCAACAATTCACCAAAGCCGCGGCGCGCATATTCGGAATAAGTGAAACCTGCTACGTTGATGTTGGTCTGTCCGCCAAAAAAGTACCTGAATTGAATAACAACAAAAGCGGCAAAAAGCACGGCCACGCTACCCAGGACGACGGTAGTCTCTGTAAAGCCGAGGAAAGGATTGACCCATGATTTGTCTTCACCGAGCAATTTCTCGTCTTTACTTTGCGTCGAGGCATGAAGGAAAACCCCGGCAAGCAGATATGCCCCAACGAGAATATAGACGAATCGGAAAATATACTGCGGCAGGTTCTCAATGCGAAATAATTTGATGAAAAGCCCAAGCTGCTGACTGAAAACAGCGTCCGCGGATGCAAGCAGGGCCGCGAAGAACGCAACTATCGGTATTGCGATCACAATGCCACGCAGGATCGGCCACGGGGTAAATTTCTTAATGCCTTCCCCATTCCCTGCTTGTTCGCGTCTCACTTCGGAATTAAAGGAAATCGGCTGCACAAACATACTGCCTGCCAGTTTGAAGAGGCCGCTAACATAATCGGCCAGACTGTATTGGATCCAGCGGCCCCCGAGGTAGGTCATTGCAAGAATGCACATCAGAAATAACGTAAATACAACGCCCAGGAATAACGTCATTGGCTCAGCCCGAAGGAAGGTTATGGCCGCAAAGAACAAGACCAATGGAATCAACCATATGGTCCCAGGGGATGGTCTCTTCTCATCCATACGAAGGATGAAAAATCCGCCGATTAAGCAAAACAATGTATATATCGCAAAATTGATACCGATGGATTGTTTCCAGAACAGAAAGTCGAACAACCAGCCGAGGACAAGGACGGTGATCCAGAGAATTTTCGGATTTTTCTTCATAAGTCGTCTCCTGATTGGATTTCGAACAGGGTAGCAGGGAAATCCTTGCGGAGTCTCTCAAAGACTATCAAACTTTACCACTCAATTACAATTTCCTTAGAATCTAATTCGGCCTATTGACATCCAATTCAAGATATGTAATACTTCCATCAATGCAAGGTGGGATCACAATCAATTGCCATCCTATAGAAAGGAGGAGGTGATGTCCAACATGGAAAGTAGTATAAGACTCAGCGCTGTGGCATCCCTCCTCAATTAATTAGGAAGCCACAGCGCCCACGAGTGCCGTCC
>CAZPCR010000015.1:0-20026 GCA_964585035.1 uncultured Anaerolineaceae bacterium | reverse complement strand
CAGTAGGAATTTCAGAAGGAGTCTTCCCATCGCCCATGAATGCCTTCATGGAGATGAGGTCGATAACACCCTTGAATTCATGTTTTTCGCCGATAGGCAGTTGCACTTTAACCAGCCGGTGTCCGCCACTATGAGCGAATATTTCCGCTGAATTAAAGGCCTCTGCGTAATTCGCATTGTCACGATCAAGTTTATTGATCACTATAAAACGCGGTAACTTGAAGTCATCGGCATATCCCCAGGCAATTTCAGTCCCGACTTCAAAACCGGATACCGCATCGACCAGGACTAATGCCCCATCGGATACACTTAGGGCCGAAACAACTTCACCAATAAAATCGGTGAAGCCTGGGGCATCGAGTACATTGATCTTATGATCGCGATGCTCAACTGGAAGAACACTGGTATATAAGGATTCCTTACGACGAATCTCTTCTTCGTCGTAATCGGAGAGAGTCGTCCCATCCTCGATCTTTCCGAGGCGGTTAGTCCCTCCTGTGACATGTAGAAACGCTTCTGCTAACATCGACTTGCCCGCACTTCCGTGGGACACAAGTGTGATGTTGCGAAGAACCTCAGTGGTATACTCTTTCATGACAACCCTTCCTTATATTGGAATGATGCCAGCCGGATGATTGTAAGAGAAGAGGGTTGAATTGTCAAAGTGTGGACTGTCACAATATTAAGGTGACATGGACGAGATTTTCAACCATTATTCGTTCCTTTGGATCGCTCTGGGCTTGACCATAGTAACAGGACTTGTCCTGCTTACCAATAAGCCCAAATTCAGGGATTATCTAGCGTTCGGCGTAATTGTCGCCGGACTATTTGTCTCGTGGTTGGTCTTGCACCCGCACCAAACCCCTGTCATAGGCGATGCTAAAGCAGTGCAGGCAATGATCGGCGGCGGTGTACCGGTCCTGCTCGAATTCCAATCTCCCTATTGTATCGATTGCACCGCAGAAAGGCCCATCGTGGATGCATTGGAGAATGAGTTAGGCCCTAAATTACATATAATACGCATAAATATTCAAGACCAGGTTGGGCACGAGCTGGCGCCTGTATACGACTTTGAATATACGCCAACTTATATCTTCTTCGACGCGCAGGGGAATGAACTCTGGCGAACGATCGGGGAGATTGATCCTCAAAAAGTGCGCGATTCGGTCAACCAGTAACATTTTTCTCGAAATGCTTCGCTTTATAAACTTTAATCTTTGGTATTTTGTCCGCCCCCCTTGGGATACTGGTATTTCCCCTCCGGAACTCTTAAAGTTTATTGACGATCATCCGGCCGGTCGTGCCATTGACTTGGGCTGCGGCACAGGAACGAATGTCATTACGCTCGCAAGAAATGGCTGGCAAGTCACAGGGATAGACTTCGCACCGCGCGCCGTTCAAATAGCTAAACAGAAAGCGAAAAAAGCAAAAGTAATTGCAGCTATAGAAATGGGCAATGTAACCAGGCTCAGTAATATTTCCGGACCTTTCGACCTTGCTCTTGATATGGGTTGTTTTCACGGCGTGGAAGATCGCGCTAGTTATCTTTCCGAGCTAAAACGGATCCTCGCTTCGGGTGGATATTGGCTTTTATACGGGATTTTCAAATCCGACCTGTACCCTGACAGGCCTGGCATGACTTCAACCAACCTTGAATTAATCCAATCCAACGGATTCGAATTACTTGACCGCACGGACGGTAATGACAAAGGCGAACGCCCCTCTGCCTGGTTCTTATATAAAAAAATCTAAAACGAAACCTGCTTTCTCATCGCCTTCAATTGCCCAATATAATTATCGGTTAATATGCGTGTCCTTTTTATCTTCCTCGATGGTGTCGGCCTTGGAGCCGGCGATCCCGAAACTAACCCTTTGGCTTCCGTGGAAATGCCTAATCTCCAGGGTTTATTGGGAGGAAATAAATTATTGGCTTCCACTGCGCCTTTTGATGGTGAACGAGCTTCTCTGCTGGCCCTCGATGCCGGCCTTGGTGTAGATGGCTTACCGCAATCCGCCACTGGACAAGCAGTCTTGCTTACGGGTAAAAACGTCCCGTTGGAGATAGGCGAACATTACGGTCCAAAGCCCAATCCCGCCGTCGCCAGAATTCTGCTCAATGGGAACTTGTTTATTGAATTAACAAAAGCAGGCAGGAAATCTGCTCTTCTGAATGCTTATCCACCCCGTTATTTCGAGGGTGTTGATTCTGGCAAAAGGTTATATTCTGCGATACCTTTGGCCGTCACGTCAGCCGGTATTCCTCTTTTCACAAAAGACGATCTCTTTGCAGGCCAGGCTCTTTCGGCCGATTTTACAGGTGCAGGGTGGAAGGGTATGTTAGGCTTCCCTGACGTCCCCACATTTAGTGCTCGTCAGGCGGGCGTAAAACTGGCAAAGCTGGCCGCACATTACGATTTTTCGCTGTTTGAATATTGGGCAAGCGACTACGCCGGCCATAAACAGGACATGCCATGGGCAATTGACCAATTTGAAATTTTCGACGGGGTTTTGGGTGGTTTACTTGATAACTGGAATGATAACGAAGGACTGATCCTCATCTCCTCCGATCACGGCAATATGGAAGATCTTTCTACGCGGCGTCACACCAATGCGAAAGTGCCTGCATTGTTGTTCGGTTCAACCAAAGCCAGGGCCGCTTTCTCCTCCGGCCTGGTGGATCTAACGGGGATCTACGGTGGCATCGTAAGAACAATATCCCCTTAATGGCTCATTGTAATTAATCCTAAAATAACCCATAATAGTTACAAAGTAATGCATGAATATATAATCCCGTTCTTGTTCTTTGGGACAAGGTATTGTTACCTATCAGTAGCTAAATCAATTTTTTTGTTTTATATACCTTGTAAATAATTAAGATATGTTTTTGGATTTATTTAAGATACTGGTCATATCATGGCTTTTTCTTTAGGAGGAAGAGATGAAAAATCACTCGTTCAAGGGTTTAACCTGGTTTATGGTCATCGTTTTACTTTTCACCTTCGCCTGTAATGCACCCTTTCTTGCAGGCACACCTTCTTCAAGCCAGAATTCCCCTTTGACATCGCAAAATGTAGTTCCTGCCACCGTTAATGGGAATAATCCCTCCACACCTATTCCCGAATCGACTTCAACGCCCCCACCCGTTACCCACATTGCGATACCAGCAGATACAGTTCCCATGGGGAATGACATCTATGACGTCGATTCATCGGGCACGGGACCTGAAAATCGTGCACCTTATGGCGATTCATATAATATCAACCTCTTTGAACGTCCGTTTACGCAAACGACAATGACTTACCTACCCGCCCTGGACATCGAAACCTTCAATTTAAGCCAGGATTCTACCTGGTATTATGTTACCTTGCGAGTAAACGGCGGAGATGTAAATGACCCAATTGGTATTGATTATGGCGTCGAACTAGACACAAATCATGATGGGATCGGTGATAATTTAATTTGGGCGAATGGGCCTTATAAAACAACCTGGACAACGGACACAGTACGTGTCTATTCGGATCCGAACAATGATGTCGGAGGCGCCTCTCCGGAAAAATCGGATGCAAATGCGACAACTTCCGCACCTTACCCTGGTGACGGCTATGAGACGATTGTGTTCGACAAGGGCCAGGGGACGGACCCTGACATGGCTTGGGTTAGGATCGATCCAAACGATGCCACAACGATCCAGTTTGCATTTAAACGTTCACTTGCTGGAAATGTATTTATGTGGGGAGTGTGGGCAGATGGCGGCCTGAAGGACCCATCCAAATTCAACTACAATGACCGCTTCACTCTTAAACAAGCCGGTTCGCCATTAAAAAATAGCTCGGATTATCCTATCAAAGCAATTTACCAGGTTGATAATACCTGCTGGCCTGCTTATGGTTTTTCTCCCACTGGTTACGAACCACATCTTTGCCCATCAAACGCGCCTCCCTCAACGAAAAAAGCGCATACTCCCCAGGCTCCCACCTCTGTACCTACGACGGGTATAATTAAGATTATTTGCCTCCCTGCAGGAACGCTAATCGACACACCTTCCGGATCAATCCCGGTGGAGAAATTGCAAATCGGTGACCCGGTTTGGTCGGTAAACGCAATGGGAGAACGGGTTTCAGAAACGATTTTAAAGGTCTCAAGTGTTGCAGTTCCGGCTGGCCATCCCTTAGTTAATGTCACGCTTGCGGATGGTAGAAAAATAGCAGCCTCACCAGGTCACCCGACTACTGATGGGCGAACCTTTGGCGAGATAAGATCAGGGGATTACCTCGACGGCGTTCGGGTGACTCAGGTTGACATATTGCCATCGGACCAACCGGCGACTTTTGATTTGCTGCCTTCGGGACCAACCGGTTTTTATTGGGCAAATGGAGTCTTGATCGGTAGCACCTTAAGGACTCGATAATTCACGCTTAACGCCAAGGCGATTATACGAATCGCAGGAAAACTTGATTTCCTAATAATCGTCCGTGGTGAGTCAATCTTATGGCTTCCGAAGTTCCAAAAACTTCGGAAGCCATATTTATTCTTTCCAGCAAACCCAGCCTCGTTAGCCCCACGATTTCATCTCCATAGACCTCCATTAATTCATATCCAAATCTTTGTTGGAAAGTTTCAGGAGATACTCCTTCTTGGGTTAACCTAAGTCCGGTTATCATAAACTCAGATATATCCTCTTGATGAGTTTGTCGATGGAAATTTACCGTGGCGGCAGTGAATGGGAAATCAACTTTCGTTTTTAGGGATTCGGTCGCCTTGAGTTGGATTTCGGGAACATCTTTCTCGATAGTCGGATTTTGATCATTTCCCCACCTGTCAATGTAAGTTTTTATTCTCAATACGTTCGAAATGCGATACCCGTTGGCATATCCATGCGCGCCCGCACCCAGGCCAAGATAGGGCAATCCGCGCCAATATTGCAGGTTATGTCTGCATTGCCGGTTTTCCTTTGACCAATTGGAGATCTCATATTGTGTATAGCCTTCTGCTTCAAAAGTATCGCTCGCCCATTCGTACATATCCGCCGCCAGGTCAGGATCAGGTGTTGGGAGCATTCCGCGTGCTGACCAGCGGCCAAAAGGTGTGCCATGTTCAAGTGTTAATGCATAAGCGGAAATATGTTCAGGGTGCAGATCTAAAATACGCCTGACTGTTTTTTGCCACGTTGGAAGTGTCTGCTCCGGCAGTCCGTATATCAAATCGAGGTTCAGGTTATCGAAACCTGCTTTGCGTGCCGATGCGACTCCTTCGATCACATTAAGAAAATTATGAGCCCGCTCTAGCATCCGTAATTCTTCACCATTAGCAGATTGGACGCCTAGGCTAATTCGATTGATTCCAATGGCTCGATATCGTTTTAAATTGTCGAAAGAAACAGTACCCGGGTTGGCTTCAATCGTAATCTCGCTGCTTTCCAGTAAATTGAAGTGACGACGAACTTCCTGAAATATCAAAGAGAAATGGTCGGGGGAAAGCAGCGAGGGTGTTCCGCCGCCAAAAAAGATCGTATGGAGGTTGATTTTTTCGGGTGAATTCAGACCGACGAATTCAATTTCCTTGCACAACGCCTGCACATATTCCGGTATGGAATTTTCCTGGCCTGCATATGTGTTGAAATCGCAGTAAGCACAGCGGTGTGTGCAAAAGGGAATATGGAAATAAAGTGAATGGTTCATGCAGGTATTAATGATCTTATAAGAACATGGAAATAGTTACTCATCGGTATTCTCGTCGTTCTTAGCCCAGTATTCCTTCATCAATTCATGGGACCACTCGGGTTGATAAACGGTTTCACGCGGCAAAAACTCGACCATGACTGGTTTAATATCGAGCACAGGTGTGCCGTCTATGGCATCCAGGCCCTGAACAAACAAGCTGCGGCTACCGCGTTTGATTATCTTCGCAATGGTCAAGCCGATGTGATTGGGACGATCCTTGTTTCTTTGTCCAAAAATACCGGCTTTAGGCCAGGATGAATTTCCGCGTGGATGACGCGAATAATTAACTATTTTATCGTCCTCAACTTTATCGAAATAAAACAATATCTCGGCATGTGAGAATTTTTCGATTTCATCGAGACAATCATCGGGGAGTGATGCTTCCAAAACGATCTCGGAAACGATGCCACCCCAAAGGTCATCGTCAAGTGTGGTCCTTGAATTAAATACATGGGCTATCGGGGTTAAAACAAATTCATTTTTCATTTCATCGAATTCTTTCGCTTAAAGAAAAAGACATCGGTTGCTTGCCCGGCTTCCGATGTCTGGTTTAATTTATACCAACAACCTCAAGGGCTCCTCTAGATATTTAGCCAGCGCCTGCATGAAACGCGCAGCTTCGGCGCCGTCGCTCACCCGGTGGTCGACTGAAATTGTGGCTTTCATCCGTGAGCCTACTTTGATCTCTCCGTCTTCATCCACAACAGGCACCTTACGGGCCGAGCCGACCGCCAGAATGGCAGCCTCTGGGGGGTTGAGGATCGCTATAAAGTTCTCCACGTCGTACATACCGAGATTGGAAATGGAAAAAGTTGAACCTTCGATATCGTCAGGCTTCACTTTGCCTTCGCGAGCACCGGCAGCCATTCGCTTTAGATTTGTCGAAATTTGGTGGAGAGGTTTCTGGTCGGCATCCTTACTGACGATGGTCAGTAAACCGTTTTCAACAGCAACTGCCACACCCACATTGACCGCCCCGTGCCGCACCACCTTATCTCCGGCGAACGACGCATTCAAGTTGGGGAATTCACGTAATGTCAACGCAACGGCTTTGACAATAAAATCATTAACCGAGATTTTCTCGTTTTCAGGCAGGAATTCGTTTATCTCTTTTCGCACAGCCAGCATCGCATCCATCTTGTACTCATATGAGACATAAAAGTGGGGAACAGTGGTTTTAGATTCGGTCATTCGGCGCGCAATGGCTTGGCGAAGTTTGGTGAGAGCAACCAATTCGTCGTCATGAGTTACAACCGGAGCAACAAATTGACTTCCGACCAGCGTCGCCTGGCCGCTGGACAGCGCTGTTTCAATATCCTTTCGCACAACTCGGCCGCCCGGCCCACTCCCTTGTATTCTCGTTAAATCAACATTTGACTCACGCGCCATTCTTTTGGCGAGTGGTGAAGCCTTTATATCACTTGTATTTGGATTCGTGATCGGTGTTGTTAACACAGGAGCAGCCGTCAAGGTTGTTTTGGGGGCTGCTTGTACCGGAGGTGCGATCGAAGGTTTGGTCTCAGGTTTGGCAGGTGTTGGGGATGCATTCTCACCTGGTAACTTATCTCCTGCCGGCTGTTCGATCTTCTCGTCTTTTGTGCCTACGATTGCAATTGCCGACCCGATGGGGACAATCGCTCCCTGGTCTACTAACAACTTACGCACAATACCGGAAGCCGAAGACTCCACCTCAACTGTAGCCTTATCGGTTTCAATCTCAGCCAGCACGTCGCCTTTATTGATATTTTCTCCCTCCTTCTTCACCCACCGAACTAACGTACCCTCTTGCATGTCGAAGCCTAACTTGGGCATCGTGATTGTTTCAGCCATTACAGTACCTCTTTTACCGCTGCCAATACGTCTTCAACTTGTGGGAGTGCAGCCTGCTCAAGCGTACGGTTGTAAGGCAGCGGTACTTCGTCTTGGGCAACCCGCTTAATAGGCGCATCGACATAATCGAAAGCTTGTTCATAAATTCGGCTGGATATTTCGCTCCCTACTCCAAAAGATTTCCATCCTTCTTCGACGACAACGGCACGGTTTGTTTTTTTGAACGATTCTAGTACCGGACCCATATCAAGTGGTCGGAGGGTCCGCAAATCGACGACTTCGGCTTCGATCCCTTCCTTGGCCAGTTCAGTCGCGGCTTTCAAGGAAATTTCAATGCCCTTTGAATAAGAGACGATCGTAACATCGCTGCCGGGCCGTTGGATTTTCGATTGCCCAATGGGGATGGTGAAATCCCCATCCGGGACGTCTCCTCGGACCTGGTACATCGTTGCATGTTCGATGAATAGGATCGGATTATTCGACCGGATAGCCGATTTAAGTAATCCTTTGGCGTCTTCAGGTGTTGAAGGCGCGATGACCGTCAGCCCGGGGAAATGGGCAAAAATAGCATCCGGAGTCTGTGAATGGGTTGCCCCCAATTGACGACCCCCACCCCCGACCGTTCTGATTACCAAAGGAAGTTTAAATTGACCTGCAAACATGTAATGTAATTTAGCTGCTTCGTTGACGATATGGTCCATGGCAGCAAATGCAAAGTTGATCGTCATTAATTCAGCTACCGGGCGCTGTCCGACTAATGCCGCGCCGATTGCCGCTCCAATGATAGCAGCCTCAGAGATGGGTGTATCGCGTACCCGCTCACCACCGAAGTGGTCATAAAAACCTTTTGTAACGGCATACGAGCCGCCCCATACGCCCACTTCCTCGCCCATGATGAAAACTGCGGGATCACGTTCCATCTCCTCCCAAAGTGCCTGGGAAATTGCCTCGCGCATCGTAATGTGTGCCATTTTTCCTCGTATGTAGAGATTAACCTGCAGGGTTAAGAGAATTGGATATGCAATTTAGACCGTTCTCTAAACTCTCGTCGCTAATCTGAATACACATCCTTATATAGTTCTTCCATCGACGGTTCCGGAGACGCTTCGGCGAATTCCACCGCCTTTTCAACTTCAACGAGGACTTGGGCCTCTATTTCATCCAGGGCTTTATCGTTGGTGATTTTGTTCTCGGTTAAATATTTTCGATAAATGCCGATCGGATCGCTCTCTTCCCACTTCTTGACTTCTTCCTGTTTGCGGTACCGTTCCGGGTCACCCATGGAATGGCCTCGGAAGCGATAAGTCGCAACTTCCAGAAGAGAAGGTCCTTTACCCGAGCGGACAGCCTCAATTGCTTTATGCGCGGCGTCATAGACTTTCATGACGTCCATTCCATCCACTTTATCGCTTGGCATATCGTATCCGCGGGCCTTCGTTGCTATCGAAGACACGGCTGAAGCGCGGTCCACAGTCGTGCCCATTCCGTACATGTTGTTTTCACAAACCCACAGTACGGGTAATTTCCAGACCATGCTCATGTTCAATGCTTCATGAAAAAATCCGATATTGGTCGCCCCGTCTCCAAACATGCAGATCGTTACGTTATTTTGATTGCCATACTTATCGCCCAGCGCCATTCCGGTCGCGATCGGTAAATGTGCGCCAACGATGGCGTGTCCACCCCAAAAGTTTTTTGTAGTATCGGCCATATGCATGGAGCCGCCCTTGCCATGCGATGGTCCTGTGACCTTGCCTAATAATTCCGCCATTACCTGTTGAGCCGGTATCCCGCAATTGATCGCTACCCCATGGTCACGATAGGCGGTAATAACCCTGTCGTTTGGCTGGCGGGCCGCGATCAGGCCGGTGGATACCGCTTCCTGGCCGATGTAGAGATGCATGAAACCGCCGATTTTTCCGAGCTGATACAGCTCTGCGCCGCGCTCTTCCACGCGACGGATCAGCACCATTTGATGATAGAGTTCAAGTTGGTCTTTTTTATTCACCTTTGATTCTCCGTTGTTCGTCAAACTGCTTTGTTCTTCAAGAAGGATTACACGAGCGACACTCTGGCGTTATGTCCGCTCCGTTACAAACAGGCGATTATATCAGAGATTATTGATCAAAATCAATTTTTTCTGGTAATACTTCATGGCATCAACTTCTTGCCGTTGTATCTCCTGGGATACAAACCGGTAAACGTCACCCATTAATACCACGCAGCGCTTGATCTTATTTATTTACTTTTTTTCTTGATGAGACTGGGGATGTTTTCTTGATGGATAACATCGGTTCTTGTTCGAATGGAGGAGCTGGCTCCTTCTTTTTACGGCTTGCGACGGCTCCAACAATAACCGCCAATAGAAACAGACCAAATAAAATATACAATATCCAGGATAAATTCTTATCTGGAACAGATTGAATTAAAATAATGGCTGGCATCCAATAACCTCCGTTTGGAAAATCTGAACTACTTATACGTGAAAAGTTTTTACATGTCAATTCAAATCCACTAAGAACCCGTTCGGATTACTTTGTCCCTCGCTATGCTTAAACTCGGGTGTAGGACAAAGTATGTTTATTCCATCCACGTGGTTCGGTCTTCAAAACCCACTCGCGGGTGAGGTTCCAATTCCATTTCGGAATACCCAATATATATAAACGCGATTAGATATTGGTCTTCCGAAAGCCCAAGGAATTTCTTCACTTGCGGATCGCGCGCCGCCTCTCCCGTTCGCCAGTGTACACCCAGCCCCAGGGCATGCGCAGCCAATAACATGTTTTGGCAGGCAGCCGCGGTTGCGCAAATATTCTCCAACTCCGATACTTTGGGTTCGGTCGGTTTATCAACTCCAACGGCAATGATAACGGGTGAGCGCAAAGGCTTGGCTCGTTCTTTATCCAGGGCCTCGGATTTAATATCTGGGAATTTTTGCCAAAGAAGATCGGCCATCAAACTTCCTAGCCGATTCCTTCCGTTTCCGGTTATAACCACAAACCGCCAGGGACGAACTTTGTAATGGTTGGGAGCTTGGACGGCTGCATCGAGTAATTTCTCTATCAATTCCGGTGGGACAGGATCGGGTCGCATCCTACCCGCCGACATTCTGCTGTGTATGGCTTCAAGGATATCCATAAATCCTCCGTTGTTGTTGATACAATTATAGTATCTGCTCAAAGGATTAACGTTTCACCTAAAGCTCCCATGAAAATCTATTACTCAGATAAACATCGCCGGCATAATCCTTCATTCGAAGTGTTTGATGGTGGTCAACGCGTGCCTTATCTCGAGACTCCTGACCGTATGGACAAGATTCTGGCAGCTCTGGGCAAAACGGATTGGGCTGAGATTACGGAGCCTGAAAATTTCGGACTTGATCCCATACTTGCAGTCCACGACCCGGGTTATATAAACTTTCTGTCCACAGCCTGGGACGAATGGACTGCAGGGCAACCCATTTCCGATCCTATATCCAATAACCCTATCCTGCTTCCTGCTACATTCGCACTTCGACGCCGTCCACATATACCTGTCAGCGTTCTTGGACGGGCAGGCTATTACATGATGGATCTTTCGGCTTGCTTAGTCGAAAACACGTACGAAGCCGCCCTGGTTTCTGCATACTGTGCATTAAGTGGGGCAAAATTTATTGCCGATAATTGGTTAAACACACCCGTAAACCGGTCTTCCACTGCTTTCGCCCTTTGTCGTCCTCCCGGCCATCATGCAGGCAAAGACTATGCCGCAGGTTATTGCTTTATTAATAATGCGGCCGTCGCGGCAAACTGTCTGTCTACGAAAGGTAGGGTCGCATTGCTCGACATTGATTATCATGCCTGTAACGGCACACAGGATATTTTCTACGACCGGTCAGATGTCCTGACCATTTCCATTCATGGGGACCCTGATTATGAATACCCATATTTTGTCGGTTATTTGGACGAGACGGGTGTCGGTGACGGAATTAACTTTCATCATAATTTTCCACTCCAACCCGGGACGACCGATCCCATGTACCTGGCCACCATGGACAAAGCCATTAACCTTATTCGTGATTTCGCGCCAAAGTATCTGGTTGTTTCCGTTGGAGCGGATATTTACGCAGGAGACCCGCTTGGAAAATTTAAAATAACCAGGGATGGATTCCATGAAATTGGAAAGAAAATCGCCAATCTTGAGTTACCCACGTTGATGGTAATGGAAGGTGGATATAACAACGACGCCTTGGGAGAAAATGTCGTTTCGTTTATCTCTGCCTTACAAAGATCTGGGAAGCGATAGCATACCAGTAGGTAATATAGTCCCCCCCATTTAGTTCCTAAAAAACCACTCGCCGATAACCCTTGTTATCGGCGAGTTTGTATTTCAGATAGCTACACGATCAATTAACTTATTTCTTTCTTTTGGCAGTCTTTGCCTTGGATGCTGTCTTCTTCACTTTGCTCTTTGCCTTGACGACTGGTTTCTTCGCTTTAGACGCCGCAGCCTTCTTGGCAGTCTTGCCGCTGTACTTCAATGCCACATGGGCGGCAGCCAGACGGGCAATCGGCACACGGAAAGGAGAGCAGCTCACATAGTTGTTGCCAATGATATGGCACCATTCAATCGAGTCTGGGTCGCCACCGTGCTCACCGCAAATGCCTACTTCAAGCTCGGGTCGGGTGGAGCGGCCATCATCGATGGCCATTTTCATCAACCGGCCAACACCGTCGCGGTCAATGGTCTGGAACGGATTCTTGGCTAAAATGCCCTGCTCCACATAAGTGACCAGGAAGTTGCGTTCTGCATCGTCACGAGAATAACCGAAGGTCATTTGGGTGAGATCGTTTGTACCGAAGGAGAAGAATTGTGCATGTTCGGCGATCTCAGCTGCAGTAACTGCCGCCCGCGGGATCTCGATCATCGTTCCGAACTTGTATGGGAATTTGACTTTCTTTTCAGCCATCACAGCCGATGCAATTCGCTCAAGGCGCGGCTGGATCCATTCGAGTTACTTCACCGTGCCGGTTAAGGGGATCATTACTTCCGGTTTGACGACAATTCCGCGATTGGTGCAGTCCGCAGCGGCTTCAAAAATGGCTCGTACCTGCATTTCGACTATCTCTGGCATGTAAATGCTCAAGCGTACGCCGCGCAGACCCATCATCGGGTTGGACTCATGCATGCCCTTGACGGCATTGAGCATTTTCTCTTTTTCGGCCAGCCCTGCCGTTTCGCCCTTGACACGCATTGTGATGACTTCTTCTAACAACGCTTCTTCCGAAGGCATAAATTCATGCAGAGGCGGGTCGATCAGGCGGATAATGACGGGTAGTCCGTTCATTGCATCGAACAAACCATCAAAGTCCTTGCGCTGGTACGGCAGTAATTCATTTAAAGCCTTGGTACGTCCCTCACTCGTTTCCGATAAAATCATGCGCTGGACGATCGGCAAACGCTCGGGCTCGAAGAACATGTGCTCCGTTCGGCACAATCCGATACCCATTGCTCCATAGGAACGGGCACGCTGTGCGTCCTTGGGATAGTCCGCATTAGCCCAAACCTGTAGACCGCGTGTTGGCCAACCTTTTGGAGCTACGCGTATGTTGGGGCGGGAGCTAATTTCATCGGCCCATTTGAGAAGGGTCATCAATTCAGTCTGTTCTTCCAGGGAAGGCGCGCTCATCGGGATTTTACCGATATATACGTTACCGGTTGTGCCGTCCACTGAGATCCAATCACCTTCTTTAACTTTGGTCTCACCGACGACCATAACGCGTTTTTCCAGGTCGATCTTTATGGCGGACGCACCTACAATGCACGGGATCCCGAACTGGCGTGCTACGACAGCTGCATGCGATGTGGCGCCGCCTTCGCTGGTGAGCACTCCCTTGGCTGCGATCATGCCGTGAACGTCATCCGGTTTGGTGAATGGACGCACCATGATCACATCCTGCTTTTGTTCCTTTGCCATTTTCTCGGCAAGGTCCGCATCGAAATAAGCCTGGCCCACTGCAGCACCCGGCGAAGCGTTTACGCCCTTGCCAAACAATGATCCTGCTTTTTCGGCGTTCTTCTTGGCCTGGTCGTCGAATTGGGGGTGAAGCATGGTGTCCACCTGGTCCGGTGTGACGCGCTTCACTGCTTCCTCTTTGGTGATGAGACCGTCATTCGCCATATCCACCGCGATTTTAACGGCAGATTTCGCAGTCCGTTTTCCTACGCGGGTTTGAAGCATCCATAACTTGCGATGTTCTATGGTGAACTCAACGTCCTGCATGTCCTTATAATGCTTTTCCAGTTTGGCAGTGATGTCCATGAACTGGTTATAGGCTTCTGGCATTTTGGTCTTGAGGTTTTCGATCGGGTCGGCATTGCGGATGCCTGCCACCACGTCCTCACCCTGTGCATTGAGCAGATACTCACCCATCATCTTGCGATCACCGGTGGATGGGTTGCGGGTGAACGCCACGCCTGTTCCTGAGTCATCGCCCATATTGCCAAACACCATGGTGACTATATTCACGGCAGTGCCGAGGTCGTCAGGAATGTTTGTTGCGCGGCGATAATCAATGGCTCGTTTGCCGTTCCACGACTTGAAGACGGCTTCCGTCGCCAGCTCCAATTGTTTGTATGGGTCCTGCGGAAAGTCAAAGCCTTGGTGCTTCTTGACAACTTCGCGGAAGGCTCGCACCATTTCTTTCCAATCGTCGGCCTTCATTTCGACGTCGAGTTTGTAACCCTTCCTGGTTTTGTACTCCTGGAGCGGTTCTTCAAACGCTTCATCGGGAATTCCCAAAACGACGGTACCGAACATCTCAACCAGTCGCCGATAAGAATCGTAAACGAAACGTGGATTACCCGACAGTTTCACCAATCCGGCGGCAGTCTCATCGGTTAACCCGATATTGAGTACGGTGTCCATCATACCAGGCATGGAAAACTTTGCGCCTGAACGGCATGAAACTAACAGAGGATTATTGGGGTCGCCAAACTTCTTTCCGGCTTTCTTTTCGACCTGTTTCAGCGCAGCCAGTTCCTGTGCCCACAATCCGGGGGGAAATTTTCCGGCTTTTTGATATGCATTGCAGGCTTGAGTGGTCACCGTAAAAAATGGCGGTACCGGTACGCCCGCACGCGTCATATCGAGCAAACCTGCTCCTTTTCCACCGACGAGTCCCTTTACGTCGTCCCAATCGCCGCCCGTGGCTTTCTCTACTTCCTTTACCTCATTATAAAGATATACCCACTTCGTCATTTAAGCCTCCTGAATTTTTTTCGATCAAGTTTGAGATTGTGAAATATTTTACCAAAAATACTTCTTTTTAGATATGACAAATATCACCCCTATTACATCAATCTGTAAATAAATTGCAAACTACAATATCAAATATATCAAGGATAATACAGGGGAGTAAACCATGAATACAACTATTTTGACTATAGACGACGACCCGGCAATTACCGACTTGCTTTCAGTCATTCTTCGTGCAAACGGTTTCGACGTGCTGATTGCCAATAGTGGAGAAGACGGCGTCCGGACTGCAAAAGAAAAATCGCCCCAAGTTGTGATACTGGATTTAATGATGCCTGATATGGACGGCTGGCAGGTTTGCAAGGCTGTTCGCGGGTTCACGAGCGCGCCCATTCTGATCCTTTCAGCATTGGACGATCCCTCTGTGGTTGCCAGTATTCTCGATGCCGGCGCTGATGACTACCTGGTGAAACCGGTTCCAAGCGCGGTACTTGTAGCACATCTCAATAAACTTACGAGACGTACCGGTGCTTTGGATCATCGCATACACGATAATCCCAGCTTGCATCCTTCGACACGACCCCTATCAACTTGATGCAATTCTAACTAATTACTTCTCTTGTCTAAAACTCAACATAAAGGACTAATAACGGGGTGTATATCCAGTTCCTTTTTCAGTAGATGAATTAATTTCTTTTGATTTATGAATTAATAATAGAATGGAACGCGTTGGCCACAGCTTCTGGTTTTTCCATCATAGCCATATGGCCAAGGCCTGCCAACTCGAAATATTTAGCCAATGGGAGAGCGGCTTTCATCTCCCTGCCGCGTTTTACAGGGATCAATACATCGGTATCGCCATGGATGATTAGCACTGGAAATTTAAATGTCGCGAATAGTTCGGTTGAATCGGGGCGTCCGGCCATCGAGTTTAATGCATTAGAGATCCCCTCAGGTCGTTGCTTGCCAATCAGCTGTCGGGCATAATCCTGGACTCGTTTATCGGTTGACAACTTGGGGGTCATGGAATCAACTACAACGCCTGCGCCTTTCTCCATCACTTGTTTAGCTGTCGAGATGCGGCTTTCGCGGGTTTCGGGCGTATCCGCCCCTGGTTGGCTCGAGACCATAGCCAACCCGGATAATCGATCGGGGAATTCTCGGGCGAATGCCAGCGCAACATACCCCCCCATTGAATGACCGGCAAGGCTGGCTTTTTTGATATTGAGGTGGCTGAGCAGCCCCGCGATATCCGTCGCATAACCTTTAATGGAATTATCGGATTCCTTCATGCCTGATTCGCCAAAGCCGCGTAGATCGGGGATGATTAGGTCAAAATCTTTTTCCATTAAAGGTACAACCTCATCCCAAATTGTGTGGTCCAACGGATAACCGTGGATCAAAACTAGCGGGCTACCTCTCCCGCGTCGGATATATGCAAGATCAATACCATCGATGGTCAGCTTTTCCATTTTTCAACTCCATTTCACATTAACCTTTAGTTTACTTCCCAGCTTGCTGTAATAATAAACAAACCCATTATCGCGCCCAAATTCATAGACGCGGCGCGTAATATCCACATCGGCTTTGCAGTATTCTGCTACCTTGTCATTTTCCCCTGCCCGGAACCATTCCACGGATTGTATTCCATCGGCCATCTTGGTCGTTCCAAGGCTGGCCCTGGCCAGGGAATCAAGAGGAATCCGAAAATTAAGGATTCGGCTTATATCGAGCAGTAAGTCAAGCGTCCGGATTGTACTGAAGTTAAAGGTGGGTAAGTAATGACGCAGGACTTCGTAATCAAATTCGCGGATGTTGAATCCGATCACTTTATCGGCCGATTTAAGCTCCTCGATGAGGGATAGAGCTTGGCTTTCCCAATAAACATTGAAACCGTTTTTAGCTGTCGAAAAAGTCACGCCGCAAGCAAGAAGTAATTTACTTGGGTCACGACCTCCGACTTCCTGGAATAGTTTCTGTGTTTCGAGATCAAAAAAAACCGGATTCATTTTTGATGTTCCTTTAACCAGGCTCGGCCGAACGAAATTGCTTCATCCCGGGTCGTCACTATACCGGTTGCCTGGGCTTCCCGAATGGCTTCAAGCACACTCCCGATCAGTGGACCTTCCTGTATATTATATTCTTTCATGACGGAGTTCCCGTCTAATAGACGAATGGGAGCGATCGTTTCTTCCGGCTTCTCCCAATAATTTTCAAGAAAAATACGTCCCACATCGAGGGCTGCAGTCCACGTTTCCTGTGTTAATGTAGGGCCATGGGTCCCCTTTAAGTCCGCCAGCCCCAGCAATATCAGGTCAACACCCCCCTCCCCGACATCGCTAAAGAATCGGTAAATGGATTTACGCGATGGCTCTTTCTTTTCTCCTTCCATTCTCGATGTGAAGAAATGGAAACGCATATGATTCGCAATGATTTTTTCTATGTAGTCGATTTCATCGTTGCTTAAATTAAAGCTCCTGGCACGTTCGGTTGCAACTACGGCGCCTTTTGCATCATGTTCATAGAAATGGATTCGCCCTGTCCCGTCTACTGATTTTGTCATTGGTTTCGATATGTCATGATAAATCGCCGCAAAAACCAATAACGCTCGTAGGGAACGGTCGGCATTTAAGGGCTTTAAAAAGTGAGCAGCCAAATGCTCTCGATACCTTCCAAGTCGGACGGCTAGTAATCCGGTAAATAAATCGTTTGCCTGCTCAGCATCATAACCGGGAGATAAAACCGTTAGCATTTCTTCAAGCGATTGAATAACCGACAGTGTATGTTCCCAAACGTCCTTAACGTGTGGGCTCGACTGTTCGACTCCCTTCAACCCGGAAAGTTCTGGAAGGAGATATGGAAAGACTCCCAATATTTCCAGGGCCCGCAGTGAAGTATCCGGATGGGGGCCGTCAAGGATCTTGAACAATTCGTCTCGCTGCCGCTCGACTGAAATTAATGAAAGAGAACTGGCAGCCTGCCTCATGGCTTTGCGCGTTCCGGGATCGATCTTGAATCCAAAAGACGCGGCTTGACGGACAGCCCGTAATACCCTGATTGGGTCATCCTGAATCGAAGTATCCGAGCAGGCGCGGATTATTTTAGCGCGCAAGTCGGAGGCCCCATTTAGCGGATCGAGGATCGTTTGTTCGTGAAGATCGAAAGCAAAAGCATTTATCGTGAAGTCGCGGCCTTGCAGGTCAGCATCCAGATCGTCACCCCTGAAAGCTGCGAAATCTAGAACATCACGCTCCCCATTCTCGTTCGAAACGATCACTCGAGCGGTATCGAATGTTTCATCCAGTACATAGAAATCCGCTTTGAATGCGGCGGCAACCTTGCGCCCCGTATCAATTGCGTTTTTCGGCACCGCGAAATCGTAGTCATGAGATACGCGGCCAAGTAACGCATCGCGCAGAGCGCCGCCTACAAGATAAATTTCCTGTTGGGGCAGGACCGCTTGTATCCGTGTAATTAGAGGGGAAAAGGAAAATGGAGAGGCAGGAGGCATGTATAAGATTTCAGGTTTTTCTTTATATCGGCTTTTTTGAGCGGCAAAGCGGGCTTGATCTGGTGTCCCACCATGCGCGATAATCTTACCTTGCAGACGCGCCACCCACCGCCCGGCGTATGGAGAAGGATTTTGTGCAAGTTCTTCTTCGCTTGTCATCTCCACCCCAAATGCGATATCTGATTATGCCGGGTGATATTTCTCCAAATCCACAACACCGATGAAACGCAGGTTCCTGTAATATTCATCGAGATCGAGTCCATATCCAAAGACGAATTTGTTGGGAATGGAAAAACCGCGATAATGTACGGGGACGATTGCTTCACGCCTTTCCTCTTTATCAAGCAGTGCACATACCTTTAAACTCGCGGGCTGGCGCGTCACCAACATACCTAATACCGACGAGATCGTATGGCCGCTATCGACTATGTCTTCGACAAGTAATACATCTTTGCCCATGATGTTGGTTTGCAGGTCGAATGTTACGCGGACATTGCCATCGGATTCGCGTTTGGCGATCCCGTAGGAAGAGACCGCCATAAAGTCCATCATGTGAGGGACGGTGATGTTACGGCTTAGATCCACCATAAAGGGTACGCCGCCTCGCAGGATACAAATAAGCAGTAAATTATCATTTCCCTGATAATCCACGCTGATCTCCTCGCCGAGTTCTGCTACTCTTTTTTGCAGCCGTTCCTCGTCGATCAGTATTTCCGCCAGCACATCTTTATAATCTTGCATTTCAAATCATCTCTTTAGTTGAGTTATTACTTTGGAACTTCATGATGCAGGCGGCAGCGTGCTTCATACATCTCGGAGGCGCCTACGATCACCACGGGGTCATCATACCGCGCAGGTTTGCCGTTGACCAGCCTTTGAGTGCGTGAGGCTTCATCCCCGCACACCATGCAAATGGCGTGTAATTTGTCTACTGTTTCCGCCATAGACATCAAGATCGGCATGGATCCAAATGGCTCGCCTCGAAAATCCGTGTCAAGACCTGCCACTAGCACACGGATACCGGTTTCGGCTAATTGCTGGGCAACCTCGATGACTTCATCATCTATGAATTGAGCTTCGTCAATTCCAACGACGGTTGTCCCTTTTTCGATTTTCAGTAGGATTTCGCTTGCTTTTTGAACGGGGATGGCATCAAAGTTCGCCCCGGCATGGGATGTCACTTTTTCCGCCGAATAACGGACATCCAGGGCAGGCTTGAAAACCTGAACCTTTTGTTTTGCTATCGTCGAACGCACAAGGCGTCGGATCAGCTCATCCGTCTTGCCGCTGAACATCGAACCGCAGATGACTTCGATCGAACCGTGGGTATGACGCATTCATTCTCCTTCGATCACAGCTTCCCTGTTTTCGTTCAGCAATATGCCCCTCAGGCGTAGGCTGCAGCAATGTTTTCTTGATCGGTATGGCAAAATTATCAAAACAGGCAGACGCTGGCGTCTGCCTGTTAAGTTTACTAGGGATTACAGCCTCTGCAAATCCTAGACAGAAGCTTCTGTGGTCGGCGCTTCGGGTAATTCATACCCAAAGGCGCGAAGTTTTTTCTTGGCATCAATTAAAGACTTTTGGCCAAATCCTTCTATCGACAAAACGGCCTGGTCACCTGCCGCGAGCTTGTCCAGGAACTGACTAACTTCGGTAACCCCGGCTTTCGCTAATGCTTCCGTTGCGCGGCTTGAGAGTCCAAGTTCGGCAATCGGGCGCTCAGGT
>CAZPCR010000014.1:0-20139 GCA_964585035.1 uncultured Anaerolineaceae bacterium | reverse complement strand
TTCACATCCGTCGCTGCCGTCGCAGCGCGGCGAAACGCACGATGGCACGCACCAGGTCCTCATCCGTTGCAAGCGATAGCGCATCCACCCCGGCATGTTTGAAAGCCTCATTCAATACGGCTTCACGGTGCTGTGCCGCCTGTGCAAACCGGGCCCGGGTCTTTTTATCATGTGTATCCACATATAACTGCTCGCCCGTCTCCGCGTCTTCCATGATCACCGGTCCAATATCCGGCAGTTCTATTTCGCGCGGGTCCCATAACCGGATGGCCAGTACCTCGTGACGCTGGTTGAGCAGGTTCAATGCTCCTTCCCAACCTGGCATCCCGATGAAATCAGAGAGGATGAAGATCAACGATCGGCTCTTAATGGAGTTTAGGGCGGTTTTGAGCAGGGGCGTCAGGTCCGTGAAAGGTGCTTTTGGCAGGCGCGGCTGTTTGAGCATCTCATTGATGAGACGCAGTACATGGTTCCGTCCGCTGCGCGCTGGTATCGTTAGTTCCACCTGGCGGCCGTAGAAGATGGCGCCTACGCGGTTTCCATGCCGCGTTAGCAGGCGCGCCATGGTCGTCACAAAATCGATCAGCATCGTGCGTTTCAGGTTCATGCCCTGCACCGTGCCAAAATCCATGGAGGGACTCAGATCGAGCAGAAACCAGGCTGTGATCTCACGGTCCTCTACATACTTGCGCACGTAGGGCGAATTCATCCGCGCCGTGACGTTCCAATCGATATAGCGGACGTCATCCTCGGGTTGATATTCGCGCAGGTCTGCAAAATCCACCCCATATCCGTAGAAGAGGCTGCGATAGTCGCCCTGCAGCAGCCCGTCCAAACGGCGGATGACCTGCCAGTCCAGGCGCTGCAGGATCCGTTCAGGCGTTGACGCGGTTGTTGGCATGTTCATGCAGCGGCACTACGGGGATCGGGATACGGTCGAGGATCTTTTTTAATATGTCGTCGCCGCTCATATTGTCCGAAAGCGCTTCGTATGACAACACCAGGCGGTGTCGCATGACGTCGAAGGCCATGTCCAGCACGTCTTGTGGCAGCACATAGTCACGCCCGCGTACAAAAGCCAGTGCTCGGGCGGTAAGGATCAGGTTGATCGAGGCGCGCGGGCTTGCGCCAAACGTGATGTACCGTTCCAGGTCAGGCAGGCCCACTTCCTTCGGTTTGCGCGTGGCGGTCACCATGCGTACCGCGTATTCAATCAAGGCCGGGTCGGCATAAATTTGATCCACCACTTTTTGCAGTTCGAGCAGTTGGTCAGTGGTGATCACTTTTTGCACGGCCTGCAGTATGGCTGTCATCCGTTCGACGATTACAAACTCTTCGGTTGTGCTCGGATAGCCGACCAGCACTTTCAGCATGAAACGGTCCACTTGCGCTTCGGGCAGGGCATAGGTGCCTTCGGTCTCGATGGGGTTCTGGGTAGCGAGCACCAGGAAATGATCTGGCACTTTGAATGTCTCGCGCCCGATCGTCACCTGGTGCTCCTGCATCACTTCCAGCAGTGCGCTCTGCACCTTGGCCGGCGCCCGGTTGATTTCATCGGCCAGCAGCAGGTTGGTAAAGACTGGGCCGAGCGAAGTATTAAAATCACCCGTCTTCTGGTTGTAAATGCGTGTGCCGATCAGGTCCGCAGGGACAAGGTCAGGTGTGAACTGGATGCGCTTGAACTCTCCGCCGATCACTTCGGCCAGGGTCTTGATCGCCATGGTCTTGGCCAGCCCCGGCACGCCTTCCACCAGGACGTGTCCGCGTGCCAGCAACGCGACCACCAGCCGTTCCAGCAAATGGTCCTGTCCGACGATGACTTTCTTCACTTCATATAAGACACGTTCCATCGGCTTGCGGTTCTCGGGATTCTTTTCCTGATCCATTGTGAACTCCTTTTAAAATTAATATTCAACGGGCTTTTCTAAGTCGGTAGGTGAACCACTGCTACAATAAATAATGCGTTAGTATTCGGTCCCTAATAGGGCGGTGATCCGAGGGCGCCGCCTGTCGAAGTGATTGGCACGGCAAACCCGATGCCGATAAAGAAATTTTGATCCGTTGGGTTTACGATGCCGGTAACAATGCCGATCACCTCACCGTCGCGGTTGAGAAGCGGCCCTCCTGAATTGCCCGGGTTAACCGCCGCGTCTATTTGGATCAAACCTCTAATCACTTGTTTGCTGGTGGCGGGTTGGAAGGAACGGTTGAAGCCGGAGATGACCCCGGCGCTCATGGAGCTGTAGAGGCCGAACGGATTGCCGACCACATACGCCTCATCCCCCACTTGCATGGCGTTCGGGTTCCCCAGCACGGCAGGTACGAACTGTGCCGGCAGGTGGTCCGGGCTCAAGACGGCAATGTCGTTTTGTGTGCTCGTCGAGGTTACCTTCGCGCTCGACTTGGTGCCGTCTGCGAACGTCACCTGGATTTCACCCGCATCTGCCACAACGTGCAGGCTTGTCAGGATGTCCCCGGCATCGTCGATGATTACGCCGCTCCCCAAACCATTTTCTACGGCGCTGTGTGTTTCGATGAGGATCAAAGAGGGCTGGATCACCTGATACACACGTTCGGAGAAAGCCGGCGGAGGTGTGGCAGAGGCAAGCGCTGAAGCGACCTCATTATTCAACTCATCCTTGGTCAATATATGCTGTCCCGGAAAAATTATGCTATAAAGTAAAATGGCGGCCAGGGCAGCCAACACACCTACAGCAAAAGGCGCTGCGCGCCTCACACCTGCCCGAAATTTCTGCCAGCCTCGCGACTTCGGCTCTATATGCGGATCAGAGGGATCGTTATTCATACCATTCATAAGCAATGCTTTGGAATATTTGTCTAAAGATATTTGGACCTTACCCGTAAATGGATCGGTCGAATAGACTCTGCAAACGACTGGCAGGTTTCTTATTTCCGAGCTGCCCATGGGGGTAAACCTGCCAGACGTTGCCTTATATTAGTTATTAAATTTTTATATGCATATATGAATTAAAGACAACTATAAAGCTTTTTTATAAACCTAAAATGAGACTTTTCTGAGAGAATTACATAGATAGACGGACTTCAACCGTCTTCCTCTTACTTACGGCCCTATATTTGCATCTACTCACAACCCTTCGTAATGCCTCCAAAAAAATCTTGTGTACAAAATTCTCGCAAGGTATCTCCTGTAGTTTTCCACGAGTGTGGTTTAATAACTCTATGACCCTGAAATCAACCGTCCGGCCCATTGTATACAAAGGCGAAAAAGCCGTTCAAGCCCTCCGCTTTTCATCACTCCCCGAACCGCGTTCCGGTTGGCCGGTTCTGCTCGGTATATCCTTCCCCAAGAGCGGCACACATTTGCTCGACCAGATCCTGGTAGGCTTCTCGAAAGTCGCGCCGTTCGCGCGCCGGCTGCATTCCTTCTTCGCAGGCTATGATGGTGAAAGCGGAGTCAAGCATTCCCTGGCTGAGACCCTCAACTGGGTGGATTCCCTTCACCCGTTGGATGTCGCCTCCGCACACTTGTTTGCCTTGCCTGAGGTGGTCGCCCTTGTCAATCGGCCCCTCTTTGTGCCATATTTTCTTTACCGCGACCCACGCGATGTGGCCGTCTCACACGTCTTCTACGTTACAGATATGGAACCGAACCATATCCATCACGATTATTATCAATCGCTTCCCGATTTCAACGCCCGGTTGCGTGCCAGCATACTTGGCCGGTCCGACCCATCGGTCGCGGCCCGGGCTGCCGACGTGGAATTCCCCGACATGGCTGGACGCTTCGCTCCATACCTCAACTGGCTCGATCAACCCTCCGTCCTAAATATCCATTTTGAGGATCTGGTGAACGATCGAGCCCGAACCCTGAACCTGATCCTCGATCACCTGCTTGCCCGTATCGGGTCCGACACGTTGCGAACGCCTCGCGAATCGATCATCGCCTCCCTCGAAGCCTCGATCAACCCCAGTCGTTCCCCTACCTTCCGCTCCGGCAAGACCGGGGAATGGAAAAAATATTTTACCGCCGAGCACAAAAAGATTTTCAAGGACGCAGCAGGGGAGTTGTTGGTGAAATTGGGGTATGAGAAGGATGATAATTGGTAGATCCCGTTAATTCACCATCGGTGGATGCAAAATCAGGCGCGAAACCCTACGTCTTTTGGGTGGATCTCATCCGGGTGGTGGCTATTTATCTGGTGGTAATGATCCATGTATCAGGGCAGTTGACCAATGTGTGGGGAAATATACCCGGTGACCAGTGGGTAATCGCTGATATCTATGGTGCGGTGGCGCGCATCTCGGTCCCCTTGTTCTTTATGATTAGTGGTTATTTACTTCTTCCCAGGTCCGAAAGCTTGCGCGTTTTCTTTACGAAACGAATGTTGAAAATATTAATTCCGTTGGTCGCCTGGTCGTTGATCTACTTGTTTTGGTTCTGCGGGAACTATGCGAATAAGTGTACGACAAATTTTGTATCGCAATTATTACTGGTAAAAGGCACGTCTTATCACCTTTGGTTCCTATATGTAATGGTCAGTATCTATCTAATACTCCCCGTCCTGCGCTTGATGTTCAGGCCGGATACCGACAAAAAAATCCTCTGGTATTTGATCGGCCTTTGGCTGATTTTTCAGCCGGTCTTGACCATCGCCAAACAGGCCTGGAATTTCAATATCAACATCAGCCCGCCGTTGGCAACCGGATTCCTGTGCTTCTTTGTGTTGGGCTCCCTGCTGGGTGAAATGCCTTTGTCCCGACCCATGGTCATTTCAGCGGCGGCATTGTGGGTCGTCGGTACGTTTGTCACCGTGGAAGGCACGTACCTTCTGACCATCGGCTCGGGCGCGTACAATGGCATTTTTTATGATTTTGTAAGCATGAATGTTATTATTGCGTCGGGTGCAGCTTTTATTCTACTTAGGCGGATCGCGCAGGCTGGTATCTTCACCTCTCTCAGGGTCCAGGCAATTACAAAGTCACTGGCAGCGGCCAGTTTCGGCATTTACCTGGTCCACATCCTCGTGGTTGAGATTCTTAATGATCGGATTCCTGTGTTCCATTTGAACTCATTTATCGGTTATCCACTTTGGAGCGTGCCGTTGGTCACCACCATCGTATTTCTAGTTTCATTTTTAATAGTGCGTGGGCTGCAAAAAATTCCCGTTATTAAATTGATCGTCCCATGAAGCAAAATCCGCCACCCGTATCGGAGCTGTCCGGTATGAAATCCATTTCATTAACCAGCTATTTACTGCCTCGCGTGAGGGACATCCTTTTCCTGATCATATTTGCAGCTGCCCTGGCTGCTGGCTGGCGCACCTTGAATAACGATGGCGACCTGCCGCGTCACCTTCTGATGGGACAGGTGATTGTAGAGACCCGTTCCATCCCCAGGCAGGAGATGTTCACTTATGTCTATGAAGGGCGCCCATACGTGGCACACGAGTGGCTGGCAGACGTAATTTTCTATCTTTCATACGAAGCTCTCGGCCTGAAAGGTGTGGTGCTCCTTACCGCGCTTTTGCTTGCGTTTGCATTTTTTATATTGTATTCAGTCCTGTCTGCGGAGTTTGACGAACGCTTCCTGACGCTGGTTTTCATTCTTTGGGGCGTCGCCAATACCTACCCGTATTGGGTGGCTCGCCCGCTCCTGTTCTCCATATTCTTCCTCGCCGTCTGGCTTGTTCTCACAGATCGGATCAGCCGCAGCAGGAAAGTGAACTTCTGGATTTTGCCCGGCTTAATGGTGCTGTGGGGAAACATCCATGCCGAATTCGTGGCCGGTTTTTTGGTATTGTTAGCTTATATGGCCGGCTGGTTCTGGGACTATTTTTTCAATCGTGAAAACCTCGATCCAAAAGTGATCAAAAAATTAGCAGGTACGTTTGCCATTTCGTTGATCGCCAGTCTGCTCAATCCGTTTGGCTGGCACACCTGGGAAACGATCCTCAGCTACATGGGAAATAAATATTTAATGTCCACCATTTTGGAGACCAGGCCGCCCGACTTTTCCAGCCCATCGTTCCTTGTTGAGCTTCTATTGATCATTGTCTCCATACTCATAATTTCTTTTAAAAAGAGTTTTATCCGCAGCGGGCAGGCCTTTTTGTTGGCAGGTTTTACGGCGCTCGCATTGACATCCGCTCGCAACATGCACCTGTATGGCGTGGTTGCCCCATTTGTCCTTGCCGGCCCGGCGGTGGAAATTTTAGCGCCTCTGGTCCAAAAAAACGGTGTCTCTGCCATGTCGAGAATTGAGAATCAGCTGAAAGGTGTTGTCTGGCCGGTGGCAGCCGTGCTTCTATCGATTATTTTTTTGATTTCCGGAAATCTCGGACGGGACTACTTTATCGATCCAAAGCTCTTCCCGGTAAATGCCGTCCAATGGCTGCAGGAAAACCCGCAATCGGGGCATATGTTCAATGACTTTATATGGGGTGGCTATATAGAATGGCGCTTGTGGCCGGAGCAAAAGGGTTTCATAGACAGCCAGTCTGACCTGACGGGCGAGGCGACAAAAATATATTTGAACGTGATCACCCTCGGCGATGGCTGGCAAACTGTTTTTCAGCGTTATGACGTTCAATGGGCCATCATACCGGTCGACTCTGCTCTAAGCCAGGAGTTGATCAAAGATGGCTGGAGAGTCTTATATCAGGATTCGACGGCTATCATTCTGCGGCAGGAATGAAAGGGCAGTATGATATGGGTATGCAAGACATGCCAGGGCACGATGTCCTGATCCTAGGCGGCGGACCCGCGGGACTCTCCACAGCTCTTCACCTCGCCCAACTTGCCCCCAAGCTTATTCGGCGTATCCTGGTCCTTGAAAAGGCGCATTATCCGCGGCCGAAGTTATGTGCAGGCGGTCTGCTTGCCGATGCGGAGGTCATCCTCGAGCGCCTTGGCCTCGACGTGAGCGAGATTCCTCATATGGATGCTTCAGCGGCTCACTTGGATTTTGCCGGCAAAGGGTTGACGATCTCACTGCCGGGCACACATACATTGCGCGTCATTCGCCGCGACGAGTTTGATAACTGGCTGGCAAAGAAGTCGCAAAGCCGGGGGGTGGAGATCATGGAAGGAGTAACTGTCAGGAAAGTGCAGCCGCGTGATGACTGTGTAGTTGTTGAAACCGATATGGGGACGTTTACGTCGTGTGTTGTCGTAGGTGCAGATGGGTCGAACGGCGTGACCCGGCGCTGCATATTACCGGATGAGCCTGTCCATACTGCACGCGTTCTGGAGGTAATTACCCCGCTCAAGGCAGACTTGCCTTCCATCGCAGAAACGCACTCCTTAGACCAGGCTTACTTTGATTTCTTTTGTGTCCCAGATGGTATCGCAGGTTATACCTGGGACTTCCCCACCCTGGTCAATGGTCAACCTATGCGGTGTTGGGGGATCTATGATACAAACATCCTGGCAGACAAGCAGCGTCCTGCCTTAAAACATCCGTTGGCCGAAGAGATGGCGCGCCACGGATTCGATCTTGAGAGTTTGGAATTAAAAGGACATCCGATCCGATGGTTCAGCCCAAAGAACCGGATGTCCGTACCGCGCGTGGTTTTGGTGGGCGATGCGGTGGGAGCTGATCCGATCTTCGGCGAGGGCATTAGCATCGCGCTGGGATACGGCGCATTCGCTGCACGCCAGATCGTAGAGTCGTTCCAGCATAAGGATTTTTCCTTCACGCAATATAAACCGCGCTTACTGCGCAGCCCCCTCGGTCAGGCGCTTCTTGTTCGTTGGGTTACTACACAAATTCTGTATCGCCTGCGCTGGCCCTGGTTCCAAAAATTCTTCTGGCGAATCTTCAAGCCAATGATTGCATTTTTTTCACGGATCTTCGTGATCAATTGGGCCAAAAGGACGAAATAGGATTCATCCGTGCTTCTGCCGCATCATGGATTGAAAGCTGATTAAAAATTTACCAACAACTGCATGTTTAATGTCGAATCCCATGATCCCTTTAAAGGTTCTCACTTATAGTGTACGAAAAATGTCGGGTGACAAAATTTGCAAAATTGGAGTGACTTGGTGAAGAGATCGTGGTTAACAATAGCTGCCATTATTTCAGGATTTATCATCGCGTGCTTCGCAGTATTTGCCGATCGTATCGGATTGGATCATAATGCACACTGGGGCACAAGTCGGATTATTATTTTAATAATTGGAATCCTGGTTGTCGCCTGCGCCGCTTTCTTTTCCCGATATACATCCAATTTAAAACGGGTTTATTTCCTGGCTGGCTTGATCGTTCTCCTGGTCCTTACAGGTTATGTTTGGTTCATAAGTGTAGGCTACTGGACATATTGGCCCAAAACCACCAACTACTATGATATGCTCGCGAGTTCTTTCCAACACAACCAACTTTCACTACAGATCAAAGTGGATCCGGTTCTTCTGGCCATGCCCAACCCGTATGATATTTATGCTCGCGAAGCGCTCCCCCAGGTTACATACCTTTTTGATGGATCATTTTACAAAGGAGCATTCTATTTATACTGGGGACCTGTGCCAGCTCTTCTCCTGGTGCCCTTCAAATTTGCATTCCCGGGTGAAATCGGTGACCAGGTCCTTGTTTTCGCGTTCATTTCCGGGTTATTTATCTTTGAATCGCTTTTGATTCTAGGAATCTGGAAACGATTCTTCGAAAACCTGCCAGCCTGGACCGTTCTAACAGGAATTTTGCTTGTCGGGATGATCACCCCAATGACCTGGATGCTGAACCAGCCTCAAATTTACGAGGCTTCCATCGCTAGCGGTCAATTATTTTTAATCGGAGGAGTTTATTTTGCTTTTACAGGTTTGGCTGAACCGGCGCCTTCGACCTGGCGACTGATCTTAACGGGGATTTTTTGGAGTGCTGCAGTTGCATCTCGAAACGTCCTGGCGCTGCCGGTTTTATTTTTGACCTTCATGATCGTCCTATGGATTATCCGAAGCCGTGGAAAATCGATGGCCCTTTCCGGGGCTATAGTTACTTTGACATGGGTCCTGTTGCCTTTGGCCATCGGCGCAGGCCTTTTGGGATGGTATAACTGGGCTCGTTTTGGCTCGGTTTTGGAGACGGGTCTCCGTTTTCAGCTAAGCGGGATTAATTATGTGCAATACTACAATGTTGTCTTCTCACTAAAGTATGTCCTCCTGAATCTGCGCTATTATCTATTTACCCCATATAAATTCGTACATGGTTTCCCATTTATCAAACCAATTTCGACGTCCTCATGGCCTGCTAGGTCCATACCGGTTCCGGTATTTTATTACGCGCGCGAGAGAGTCAGTGGATTGGCCTACACCAACCCATTTTTATTATTCGCTTTTCTTGCAATGACATTTTCCGTATCAGGGCTACGCTGGGATCGCTACAATGAAGCTGCATCCAAAGACAATGCAAGACAGGGTTTGTTGCGATGGCTTGAGATCAGCTTATTGGGTATTACAGCAGTCTCTTTTATTACACTTCTGCTCTATTATTATTGTACAATGCGGTTTATTGAAGATTTTATTCCGGCCATTACCCTGCTTGCGGTATTGGGTTTTTGGCAGGGTTATTGTTTCTTATTACAAAGAAAGTATTCCCGATTGATATATGGATTTGTCTCAATGGGTCTCGCAGCTTTTACGATTTTAACGGGCCTGCTCCTGGGGATTTCAAGTTATTCGGATCGTTTTCATTACATGCACACAAGCCTTTTCAACGATCTGGTCAGGTTATTTGCCCGTTAATGTTGGACGCAAAGTGGCCTCAATATCTAACGCGCTTGATGAAACCAGGCGTGTTCAATTCCCGTTCGAGCAGATACGTAAAATATCCCTGCATCAAGCTCTCCACCTCCACCTGGACCTCGGAGCTGGGCCGCGCCCGTGATGCCTCTGTATAAGTTGAGCGTTGAAAATGGCGGAGGTACTTGAGCGCTTCTACAGAAATGCGTGTAAGGTTGGGCAGGCCCCTTCCGCAGTTTGGGCAGATGACGCCACCCGCAGAGAACGAATAGAATTGGTCTTCGGCCAGGATTTCGCGTCCGCAGTTTACGCATTCGAAGAGCTGGGGGCGGAATCCCAGGTAGTCGAGCAGACGCATCTCGTAATAGCGGATTGCAAGCCACGGGTCCGTTTTGGAAGCGAGGCGCGCGAGCGTATCCGTCAACAGGCGAAAGATGGCAGGGTTTTCCGTCTCATCATCGTACGTGAACCGGTCTATTAGTTCGATCACATACGAGGCATGGCCCATCAAAACCAGGTCTTCGCCCAAGGATAAATAGGCTTCCACGGTATCTGCCTGGGTGACAAGCAGCAGGTCCCGGCCCCTCGCAAGTTCCAGCTTGACGTGAGTAAAAGGTTCCAAATGCCCCGCTTTGCGTGAAGTTACCTTGCGGGCGCCTTTTACAAGCGCCCGCGTCTTGCCGAGCTGTCGGGTATACAGGCTCAGGATACGGTCGGCTTCGCCATAATCGGTATGGCGGAGGACGACCGCTTCAACTCGAAAAGAATGCGGCCTCTCCATTATTTGTATTGACTTAGGGCTCGGTGTAAGCAATTACCATTATTTTTTAACATCGCCTGGAAGAAACGCCTCGGGGAGCAAATTTCGTACGGTGGTTTCCATGGACAGTTTGCCATTCCCATCGGCAATAAGCACAACCGTATCCAGGCCAAACTCAGACAGCACCTGGCGGCAGGCCCCGCATGGTGAGCCGCCGTTATCTGTAACGACGGCGATCACTTCAAAATCGCGCTCGCCTTCCGAGATCGCTTTGAAGACTGCTACGCGTTCGGCGCAGATGCCTGTGGGATAAGCGGCATTTTCCACGTTGACGCCGGCGTAGACGCGGCCGTTTTTCGTCCGCAGCGCCGCGCCCACGGTGTAATTGGAATAGGGTGCGTACGCATGCCGCCGGGCCTCATTCGCCAACCCGATCAGTTGTTTATAGTCCTCTTTCATTGGAGCCATAAAATAGGCCTTTCGCGGACAGAATTTAAACCTGGATCAATTCTTTTTCGTCTTGCGTTCGAGTTTCTTTATGGCGCGCGCCGGCACACCGACCGCCAGCGTATCGGCGGGAATGTCCTTCGTTACCACCGCCCCCGCGCCTGTCCGTGCCCTGTCGCCGATCTTTAATGGAGCCACCAGCATCGTGTCTGAGCCGATAAATACGTCCGATCCGATCTCCGTTGGATTTTTATTTTCGCCATCATAGTTACAGGTGATCGTCCCTGCACCGATGTTTGTATTCTCACCGATGATTGCGTTTCCAATATATGAAAAATGTCCCATCTTGACGCCCGGCGCCAGGTACGAATCCTTAACCTCGCCAAAGTTGCCCATGTGTACGCCTTTGGCAAGGTGCGCACCTTTTCGTAGGCGGGCAAACGGTCCCATATCGATACCGTCTTCCAGCTCTGCACCCTCCATGACGGAAGCCAGCACCTTGCACCGGTCACCGATCCTCGAATCTCGGATGATCGTATTTGGCCCAATTACATTCCCCGAACCGATTATGGTTTCTCCGTGAACGTACGTATTGGGCATGAGCAGCGTGTCTTTGCCGATTGTTACCCCGACTTCGATATACGTGGAGACTGGGTCCATCATGCTGACTCCGTTCAACATATGCGCGCGGTTGATGCGCTGGCGCATGACGGCTTCCGCTTCCGCCAGATGCACACGTGTATTGATACCTATCGTTTCGAACAAGTCGTCGTGCAAAACAGTCTGGACGGCCAGGTGGTCTTTTACAGCAAGCTCCACAACATCGGTCAAATAATACTCTCCTTTTTGCGGATTCTTTTGGATGCGGGGCAGTGCCTTCCATAGCCACTCTGACCGGAAGCAGTACACGCCTGCATTGAGTTCATGGATATTAAGTTGATCGAGCGTGGCAACGGCTTCTTCGACGATGGCTTGTACCTTCCCGTCCGGGCTGCGCACGATCCGCCCGAAGCCGTGCGGATCATCTGCCATCACCGTCAGCATGCTGAAAGGTCCGGGGTTATTCTGCTGGGCTTCGATCAGCCGCATGAAGGTCTCACTCTGCAGCAGGGGCATATCCGCATAGACGACGAGCACATAATCCGATTTCCCTTTAAGAAGTGACTCTGCCTGCAGGGCGGCATGAGCCGTTCCCAGCTGCGGTTCCTGCTTTACGCAATCGGCGGTCCCGCCGACAAAAGTTATAACTTGGTCCGAACCGTGTCCCACAACCACAACGGGCTTCACAGTCGTCACCGTCTTCAAGGCTTCGAGCACATGCCAGAGCATGGGTTTCCCGCATAAAGGATGCAGTACTTTTGGCAGGTCCGATTTCATGCGTGTGCCTTGACCCGCAGCGAGCAGGATGGTGGCAGTCTTCATGGTTTGCTCCTATAACAAAACAGGCTTGCTTGCGCAAGGCCTGTTGAGAGAAAAATTCCCGCCTGCGCGGGTCTCCGGATCATAGCTGGGGCGCCTGGATTCGAACCAAGATCCACAGATTCAAAGTCTGGTGTGCTGCCCTTGCACCACGCCCCAAAATCGAGCGGGGCAAATTGTATCACACTGAAATAGCCGATTGCAAGCAGCACTCCATGCTTATCGGACAAAAAAGGGCCTCTTAAACCAATGTCCGCCTCTAATTTTCCCTACAAATTTATAAAGACTTTAACCGTGCTGTTCCATATACAAAAAGATTTGCTGCAAGGATGGGTTATTTCTTTTGGTCGGGGGTCAGGCCCATCTTGCGGGCTTCTTCATAGGAGATGACTTCGGAATTGGTTGACTTATTTGCGTTCTGCTCTGCCGCTTGATCCCAGAAAGCATCCATCTCTTCCTGTTTAACTTTCTTTTTACCGGCGTCGTTGAGCAGGGCTTCCATTTCCGGCGCTGGTGGTACGGCTTTTAGATCACCGGTTTTTCCTTTTTTCTTCGGCGCCGGCGGTGGAGTGGTTGGCAGCTTAAGTTCGGCGGTCACGCCCATGGAACGCAGCGACTTGCCTACTTCATTTCTAACCGCCAGCAAAGCTTGCAGGGTATCGAAAATGGTCTCGCGGTTGGCAAATCCATTCCCTGCCAGGAGCAGAGAATAAGAAGCATCCACCGGTATGAGAAGCAGGTCATGGTCACCGCCGGAGAAGATGACATATTGGTTCAATGCTTCCTGGCGGTTGAACTTTGCCACCTTAAGGCTGGCGCTGAATATGGCGGTCAGGGCGGAGACCAGGGAGACCTCTCTACTGCTGTCATGCAGGTCCCCGGCACGCGCCACTACCAATCCCCGGTCACTGATCAGGAATACGGCGCTGGCCTTAATATCCTGCCTGAAGTTAGCCAGCAGGTCCGAAACGCGGGAACGCCTCGATTGTGTTTTTGCATCCGACTCGCTGGGGAAAATAGTACGGACGAGACCCAGGCTGCGCTCGACCACGTCAAGAAAATCTGCAAGCGGAATGGGTTTATCGAAGATCGCAACTGCACCGGCGTTGAGCATTTCATCGCGCGACTTGCCGTCGGTCATGCCTGTGATCCAGATCACCTTCACGTCCGGATGTCTGATGCGCACTTTGTGCATCAGCTCAACTCCCGTCATGCCCGGCAGAAGATAATCGGCAACCAGCAGGTCTACGCGATGACGGCTGACTTCCAGCAGGGCTTCTTCGCCAGAAGGAGCCTCGATGATCTCGAGCCCATCATTCTTCAATGTGTCGAGCGTTGAATGAAGAAGCCGCAGGATATCACGGTGGTCATCGACAAGTAGAATCGTGGATGCCATACTATATTATATTCTCACTCTTATACGGAAAATGAGGTGCGGGAATCGACTCGTTCTGCTGTTTTTATCGTAAGCGGACCTTTCCGTCTATAAAAATTGTTCGGAAAAATGGCAGGCTGCAAAGTGGCCCGGCTTTAACTCGCGAAATTCGGGTTCCTGCTCTGAACAAATTTTCTGTGCGATCGGGCAGCGTGGGTGGAACCGGCAGCCACTGGGTGGTTTCAATGGGCTGGGTACATCACCCTTCAAGATCATGCGTTTGCGCTTTAATTTCGGATCCGGCACGGGAATGGCCGATAGGAGCGCCTGTGTATATGGATGCAGCGGACTGCGGTACAACTCATCGCGGTCGGCCAGCTCCGCCATTTTTCCAAGATACATAACGGCCACCCGGTCTGAGATGTGCTCGACCACGCTCAAGTTGTGGGCAATGAACAAGTACGTCAGGCCGAATTCCTGCTGCAGATCTTTCAGGATATTAAGCACCTGCGATTGAATGGACACATCCAGCGCCGAGACCGGTTCGTCGCAAACGATGAATTTTGGTCGCAGGGCCAGGGCACGCGCGATGCCTATGCGCTGGCGCTGGCCGCCGGAAAATTCATGCGGGAAACGGCGCGCATGGTAAGTCTCGAGGCCTACCTTTTTAAGTGTCTCGAGCATGATTTCGGTGCGCTCTTTGGGAGTGCCGATATGATGGATATGCAAACCTTCCATCACCGATTCACCGATCGGCACACGTGGATCCAGGGAAGCGTATGGGTCTTGAAAAATGATCTGCATGTCGCGACGGATCGACATTAACTCTTTGCTCTTAAGCTTGAAGATGTCTTTGCCGTTATAGATGGCAGCCCCCGCCGTCGGTTCGATCAATCGCAGCATGGTGCGCCCGACCGTGGTTTTGCCGCATCCCGATTCCCCTACCAGGCCCAGCGTCTCTCCTCTCTTAATGGTGAAACTTACATCATCCACCGCCTGTACTTGCGCCACCACCCGCTGCATCAGACCTGACCGGACGGGAAAATATTTTTTAAGGTGCTCGACCTGTACCAGGTCATCCTGCGAAATTATATTCTGCGCCATCTCGGACTCCCGATATTGGATTAGCGTGCCTTAAGCGGCGCGCGATGATCTTCACCGTTCTGATACAGCCAGCAGCGGACAAGATGCTCAGGTTTGATCTCGATCAGGTCGGGCTGGATCTCGGTGCATATCTTCAATCCATATTTGACGCGTGCCATACAGCGCGACGCAAAACGACAGCCGACGGGTGGATCGATCAGATTGGGAACCGAGCCGGGTATTACATCCAGCCGCTCCTTGATTTTTCCCAAAACGGGTATCGAACCGATCAATCCTTGTGTATAAGGGTGTAATGGATAATCAAACAATTCGCTCGATTCGGCTTGCTCTACGATTTCCCCGGCGTACATAACAGCCACACGCTCTGCTGTTTCGGCGATCACCCCCAGGTCGTGTGTAATCAGGATGACCGATGTGCCCATCTTCTCACGCATCTCGAGCACCAGGTTTAGGATTTGCGCCTGGATGGTCACGTCCAGCGCCGTAGTGGGTTCATCGGCGATCAATAACTCCGGTACGCAAGCCAATGCCATGGCAATCATCACCCGCTGGGCCATACCGCCAGATAGTTCATGCGGAAAAGCCTGCGCCCGCCTTTCCGCGTCGGGGATTCCCACCATCTGGAGCAGATCCACGGCGCGTTTCTGGCCGGCTTCTTTTCCGAAATCCTGGTGGATACTAAGCACCTCGGCAATTTGATCACCCACCCGGAACACCGGGTTGAGCGCCGTCTGCGGCTGTTGGAAGATCATGGAAATGCGGTTGCCGCGCACTTTCATCATCTCGGTCTCGGATAATTTGAGCAGGTCTACCCCGTCCAGAAGTACCTCGCCCTCCAGTACTTTACCGGGCGTTCCCACTAGTCGCATGATCGAAAGGGATGCCACGCTTTTTCCGCATCCCGATTCCCCAACCAGGCCCAGGATTTCGCCCGGATAAACGACAAAATCCACGCCATCCACGGCATGGACTACGCCATCTTCCGTGAAGAAGTGTGTCTTGAGGTTTTTAACTTCCAGTAAGGGTTTCTTATCGGTCTTCGCCACAGACATCTCCTCGCTCGTGAATTGTGCCTGATTATACTGCCTCTTATATTAATCAATACCTTTATTTATGGGTGTTGGGCAGGCTTTGGAAAGGGGTTCTTTAGTCGATATTGTTCGCTAAACAAAGTCCAGAAAGATGGATATATAAAGATTTATCCGTGATGATCTGTTGAATCCTTGTACAAAAAAGTCCTATGGTTTCGCTGGAATTGCCATGTCAGGCGCGCCATAAACCCCGCTCAATCCATCCGGCACCTGGTCAAATGGATAGGTCACGTTTCTGTATACGTCATAGGTCACCCCGGAATATAACGGGAGGAAAGGCAGTTCCTGTGTCAAAACCGATTGGATCTCGATGACCTGCTGGTGTGCAGGATCAAGCTCGCTGGTCACATTCAGGTTATTACACAAGGACATTATTTGGTTTCCAACATAGTGGAACTGATTCCCCGCTCCAAACCAATCACATAAATAGCCGGGGTAACTGCTCAGGCTCCATCCAAGCAGAGCCAGGTCGTAACTTTGGCTGCCAAACACTAAATAGTTCAATTCGACAGGTGAGACCGATCGGGCAGTCAGGGGAATCCCTAGCATTTGTGCCTGGTGTTGGATATAAGATGCTGCCTCCATGCGCACCTCATCGTCTGCCGGCGCAAGCAGGGTTACGTTCGGAAAAGCCTGGCCGTTTTGCAATGTAAGCTCCTGGCCTGCTGCGTTCGCGGAAGGTTCTTGTTTCCATGTATAGCCCGCCGATTTTAGAATTTGCACGGCTTGCTCGATCCGGGAGGGATCGTCCAGGCCTTTACATGGGAGCGGTGCATTGGTATTGCTCCACGGCGTCTCTGAAGATAAAACATAAGTCTCAAGAGGTTCAACTTCCCCGTTCAAACGGCCGGCTAATTCTTCCTGGGCGATCACACAAGCCAATGCCTGGTGGATGGCGGCATCATTCAAGGGAGTGGAAATCGGGTTGAACACCAGGAAACGCAGGTTGTGGTTGGGGCTTTTCATCACGGTCTGGGGTGCGGCATTCCCAGCCAGGTTTTGTGACGAGAGACCGCCCGGTATAAGTATGGCATCCACCTCGCCGCTCGAATATGCATTGAATGCTGCCGCTTCGGTCGGATAAATGCGATAGATGGCGCGGTTTATAACCGGCTGCTCAATTGGATATTTCGGATTGGCATCATTTTCAATAATGCCGTTCCCCGATGTTTTATAGACCCACGCACCTAGGTGAGGTTCATCCTGGTCGCCCAATGAGTAAAGCATTGTGCGTGCCGCTTTCATGGCCGTATCCAATGCCGCCTGCGCTTTGGTCAAGTCATTAATAGCTTTGTCGAGATCGCCTTGCTGGTGTATGAGGCTGGTTTGTACTTGTTTGGCCTCATCCCCGGTTGCAGTTGCGAGCGTTGTCTGGAGCGCAATAACCTGGTTTTGGAGGTCGGATTCTTTTGTGGTCAAAGACTCGATTTGCGAACGAAAGTCTGCTGATGGTAATAACGCGGCGGAGTCGGCGATCCTCGGAGCCCAATATGCTTTTTGAACCACCGGTCCCTGCAATGCCCCATATTGCCAGACAGCCGCGTTTGGCATTTTCTTGAAATAAAATTTTACGGTGTTAGCGTCGAGGGCTTCGACATGATCGAGCCAATCGGGGTTGTAGTAATCCTGCCAGTCAAAGCCGAGTTGGAAAGATAGGATCGTGTTTACAGTGAAGGCAACGTCATCGGCAGTGAAAGGAGAGCCGTCCGTCCAAGTCAAGCCCGAACGGAGCGGAACCGTTGCAGAATAGAGATCCCCTTCCGGTTTGACCGGAGAAGGCATGTCGCTAGCCACGGATGGCACGAACTGCCTGCCTGGTATGGAGAGACGGAAAAGCCGCGGCCAATATTCGGATCGTACCGCGTAATTATTATAAGAATACCCGTTTGCATCGAATAAAGCCCAAACGTTCACAGCACTTACGTTTCCCACGAGTGCAAAACTGATCTCCGGCGCGTGCGGGATGGGCGTAGCTTCCAAGGTTGCGGGGGCCGTCGGAATCGGCACTGCTTTTGGCGCCGTGCAGGAAGTGGCCAGGATAAGTAAAAGGGCAGCTGCACCGCTGGCTTGCAACCGCCTGGCTGGCAAACGCTGCAAAAAATTCACTGCTTGCAGCCTTGTCCCTTATCGAAGGCCTCAACGTTCCAGAGCGGATTTGCGGTTGGGTCAAGATCGAAATGGCATACGTCTGCGCCCGATGCTGCAACTTTGAGCCGGTAATAGAGCGGTATCGCAGGCAGGTCCGTCGCGAAGATCGCTTGTACCTGATGATATGCGTCGCTGTAATTATTTTCACCGGGCAGGGCCAAACGTGCAGCGTGACAGGCCGCATCGTAATCCGTATTTTGATAACCGGTCACATTCGTCCCCACCCAATGGTTGGCCGTGTTCGGGATTTCGCTACTGGTGAACCAATCGCAGGGTGGTTCGAGACTATCGGTTGCCATGGCATATTCAATAAGATCGAAGCGGCGGCCGAACAACAATCCAAGTGGCCCGGGTGCATAGAGGTCGTTTTGATCGTAGTATTGTAAAGTGACGCCAATCCCGCATTGTGCCAGGGACTGCGAAAAGATGTCTGCTGCCTGGCGGCGCTGCAGCGCAGGCGTGGAATAATAATAAAGCATAAGAGGCGTACCGGCTGCTACGTTCTTCACCGAAACCGCCTGACGCGGCGTGGCCGGGTTTCCATCGAGGTCCTGCCATCCAACCTGTTCCAGCAATTGGATACCGCTGGCAGGATCAAACTTGTAGGAAGGCACTTCTGCATTATATAACGGATGATTGGCCGGGACGAACGAAAGCGGCACTGAGGATTGACCCGAAAGTACGTTATCCACCACTTTCTGGCGGTCGAGGCACAGAGCGATCGCCTGTCGCGTGCGTGGGTCGGCCAGAATGTCTGGCCGGTCGCCTTTAATGGTATTTATCCCGTCATCATACGTTGCGGGTTTAATACCAAGACCCAGCCACTCGATCGTCATTCCCTGGGCAAAAGAAGCATGGATTTGTCCGCTCTTCTGCATCTGTTGAAGCAAGGCAACCTGTGTATCGAGATGGACACTCGGATCAAGGATGTCGCAGCGCCCGGCGGTCAACTCGCTAATGGCCGCATTGGGGTCGGAGATGAAGCGAAAGACAAGCTGGTCGAATTTTGGGTATCCCTGGGCGGCGCGGAAATAATAAGGGTTTTTGGTCAGGGTCATATGGTCGCCCGCGATCCATTCCTTCATCATATAAGGACCCCAGCCGAGGGGAGAACGCGCCGCAGCATCGATCTGCTGAAGTTCAGCAGCCTTAAATTGACCCCAGATGTGCTTGGGAGCAGGCGTCCAAAAATTGGTCGCGAAAGACGGATCCAAATAACCGGGGATTCCCCACCATTGCACGGAGGCAGGGTCACTGGATTCATAAGCCTGAGTATGTTGGACCAGGAATTTGGAGCCAGGGGTATCCTTATCTGCGGCGAGTTGATAAGCATATACCGAATCGTCGGCAGTCACGGGCGTGCCATCCGACCAGGTTATATCGGAGCGTATATGGAATGTCACGAGCATCTGGTCCATCTGCAGCGGGCTGACGCCGTCATATGTGATCACACAGCCGTCGCCGCGACAGCTGGAAGGGCGCACCGGTGTGCCGGTAGCGAGCGCTGTCAGGTTATTGTTGGCGTCCACAACCATCATACCGGCCTTTACGCTGACGGGTACGATCTGCGCACTGCCGTCGGCCAGGCTCGGCATTTTTTTTAGGATTACTGGCTGGTATTCATAACTAAGAGTATCAATGGGGCCGTCGTCAATGGCGGCCAGCACGCTTAGACCCGCATCATTGGGGCTCGCAAAAGGATATAGGGTATTCGGCTCCTCACCCAGGCAAACAGTCAGTTCGCGCGGTGGTGCGATAGTTGGTGTAACAGGCAGGATGGGTGATGCCTCGGAGGTTGGCACTGTTTTTCCACTTGCCGGTAATGCACATGAGGAAAGCACAAAGATTAATAGCGCAAAGACAAGCGCGGATCGATGAAGTCCGTTATTCTTTCCGGACATGCTGTCTCCCTAAAATAGGATTCGGGTTATGGGCCCGAATCCTATTTTATCCTGTATGGATGGTTCCTGCCCTGCCATTGTAATTCTGACAAACGAACGATGTGGCGTTCTGTAATTACTCAAACCCCCCTTCGCAAAATGTCGGGCGAAGTGTGAGTAATTACGGCGATTTTACTTGCG
>CAZPCR010000013.1:0-20474 GCA_964585035.1 uncultured Anaerolineaceae bacterium | reverse complement strand
ATCCGTTGAGTCTCAACCCGGGCAAGGCTCCAACTTTATATTTACGATGGAAGAAAGCGAGAATAAAGGATGAAAAGTATCGACGATAAAAGCGCACCCCTACGAGTTCTCCTGGTCGAAGACAGCCCAGGAGATGTCCGCCTGACGAGGGAAGCTTTCCGCGAAGCTAATAAGGCCATCGAGCTGCACGTAGCGACCGACGGTGTGGATGCCATGGCGTTCCTAAGGCAGGAGGGAATCCATACAAATGCGCCGCGCCCGGACTTTATCCTGCTGGACCTGAACCTGCCCAAAATGGACGGCCGGGAGGTACTGGCACACATCAAGGAAGATGACAAATTAAAAGAAATCCCAACGGTTATCCTGACCACTTCGGAAGCAGAGGCGGATATTGTTAAAAGCTATCAACTCCAGGCCAACAGTTACCTCAGCAAGCCGGTGCAGCTGGATGCCTTCGAAACCCTCGTTAAAAGCATCAATGATTTCTGGCTGGTGAAGGCCAAGCTGCCACAACAAAAGTAAGCGTATGAGCTTGAAATCGGTCAAGAAAATTCTGCTGGTCGAAGATAACCCCGAGGATGTACGGCGGACGCGGGAAGCCTTCAACGATATCAATAAGGCCGCCGAGCTGCACGTTGCATCCGACGGCCTGGAGGCGATGGCGTTTCTGCATCAGGAAGGGATCCATACCGATGCGCCTCGCCCGGACATTATCCTGATGGCCCTGAACCTGCCTAAAATGGACGGCCGCGAGGTGCTGGCTCAGATCAAGGAGGATGAGAGATTGAAGGCGATCCCTACCATCATCTTAACCGCCTCCGAGGCGCAGGCTGACATCCTGAAAAGCTATCAGCTCAAGGCGAACACCTACTTCATAAAGCCGGCGCAGTTCGATGCCTTCTTAAGCCTGATAAAAAGCATCAACGATTTCTGGCTTGTAAAAGCCAAACTGCCACGGCAAGGCTACTAAATATGAACCAGAAATCCATCGAAAAAATCCTGCTGGTGGAAGATAACCCCGGAGATGCCCGGCTGCTACGCGAGATGTTCAACGAACCGGACCTGCCCAAACCCAATGTAATAAACGTGGGGAGCATGAGCGAAGCCGTGACGCATCTCGGGGAGTATGCGGTTGATATTATCCTGCTCGATCTGGGATTGCCCGATGCACAAGGGCTGGAAGCCGTTCGACAAGCTCACGCCGCCGCGCCGCGCGTGCCCTTGATCGTACTATCAGGGATGGACGACGAGTCCCTGGCGGCACTGGCACTGCAGGAAGGCGCGCAGGACTATCTGATCAAAGGCCAGATCGATATACGGCGTCTTATGCGCGTGATGCGTTATGCGATAGAGCGCACGTCCATGGAAGAGGCGTTGTTCGAGGAAAAGGAACGCGCGCAGGTGACGCTCAACAGCATCGGCGACGGTGTGGCCAGTACAGACTTGCTGGGAAACATCAGGTTCCTTAACCTCGCCGCGGAAAAAATGACGGGCTGGCCGCTGGAAGAAGCGACCGGAAGGCCCTTCGCCGAAGTCCTCCGAATCCTGGATGCCACAAGCCGTGAACCCGTCGCATCCCCCCTCGAAATATTAACTGAAAATAATCACCCGGCTTCGAACTCCATCCTCCTGCGTCGTGACGAATATGAAATTCCGATCGAAGGCTCCATCTCCCCCATCCATGGCCGTGAAGGAGAGGCTGCCGGTGCGGTAATTGTTTTTCGCGACGTGAGCGCAGCGCGAGCCATGGCTCTACAGATCACCCATTCGGCGGAGCATGATTTTTTGACCGGTTTGCCCAACCGGCTGCTCCTGAACGACCGGATCGGCCTGGCGATCGCCTCGGCGCAACGTCACTCAAACAAAGTGGCGGTGCTGTTCCTGGACGTAGACGGTTTCAAACACATCAACGATTCCCTGGGACATGCGATCGGCGATAAACTCCTTCAATCCATTTCAAAACGACTGGAGAAATGCATACGTGGTGGCGATACAGTAAGCCGGCAGGGCGGCGATGAATTCGTGGCGCTGCTTTCAGAAGTGGAAAGGGCCGAGGATACGGTCCCCGTGGCAAGCAGAATGCTGCAGGCCCTGGGGGAGGTCCATTCGATCGACGGGCATGATCTTCACGTCACAGCCAGCATCGGGATAAGCATTTTCCCGGACGACGGCCCGGATGCGGAGACACTAATCAAGAACGCGGACACCGCGATGTACCAGGCAAAGGAAAATGGCCATCAGAGCTATCGATTTTTTATGCCGGCCATGAACATCCGGGCGGTCGAGCGACAATCCATTGAGGAGAGTCTACGGCGCGCCCTTGAGCGGCAGGAACTGTTACTGCATTACCAGCCTAAAATAGACCTGAAGACAGGGAAGATCACCGGCGCAGAAGCACTGGTCCGTTGGATGCATCCGACGCGCGGGATGATGCCTCCCATAGAATTTATTCCGGTCGCCGAAGACTGCGGACTGATCCTGCCGATCGGTAACTGGGTATTGTATGAAGCTTGCAGGCAGGCAAAGGCCTGGAAGGATGCAGGCCTGCAGCTGGGTTCCATTGCGGTCAATGTCTCGCTGATGGAATTCCGCGATGATAATTTTCTCGACGGTGTTTTGGAAATCCTTAAAGCGACACGCCTGGACCCGAAGGCCCTTGAGCTGGAGCTGACCGAAAGCGTACTGATGAAGCATGCCGAATCTGCGATATCCATCCTTAATAAATTAAGAGCCAGAGAAGTGCAGCTGGCAGTTGACGACTTCGGCACCGGTTACTCAAGCCTGAGTTATTTGAGAAAATTCCCTATTAATACTCTCAAGATCGACCAGTCATTCGTACGGCAGATCGATACGATGCCCGATGAAACGAACATCGTGACCGCGGTTATCAACATGGGCCGAAGCCTTAATTTGCGGGTCGTTGCAGAGGGAGTGGAAACGAAAGAAGATATGGTCTTCCTTCAAAATCACGAATGCGACCAGGCGCAGGGTTACTATTTCAGCCGGCCGGTGCATGCCGACCAATTCGCGAAGCTGCTCGAAACCGGTGCATCAGAAAAATTCGTCCCACTTCAGCAGTAGGTGGATCACGGGGGTATGGGACAATTGGAAGAATCCCCAAAAAAGCTACAAAACCGGATAAAGATTTGCTAAGAAAACCGCGCCAAGACAAGCGGCAAGTGCGGCTGCGGATTGGACGTGACCCAACCGGCGCGTTTCAGGCCATAATGCAGGATCCAGCCCACCAGGTTTTTCGCTGCGAAGATGCCCGGTAAGGTCAGAGCCTGTGTTTTTCGGTCAATCAGAGCGCGACGGAAATCTGCCGGCAGTAGGGCCGGGAAACTCCGTAGCGCCAATGCCCACCGACCAGAAAATGTGCGCGTCACTGCACCCCACCTGTGCAATGGGCAGCGAGTCGGCCAAGGCTTTGGCGCCCAAGTTATTGCGGCGATAGGGCAGCCCACCATTGAATACTTCCATCCCGACAAAAACCTTACGCGCCTCGGGATGGGACAGCGCGGTGCAGATTGGACGACGACGCAGGCTATGTGTCATAGGGGCCAGTGGATGGGGAGCAATTGCCAATCCGCCCTGTGCGCCAATCCTCAAAAGAGTTTCGATCAGAGGCAATTGGGGCGGGATGACCTGATGGACGAACAATGCGAGAAGATGCCCCTCCGCCGTAGTGATCTCAATCCCGGGGATCTCCTCGAGGCCATATTTGCCCGCCAAATCAAGCGCCTCGAAAGCCCCTCCTATTTCATCATGATCCGTTATGGCGATGACATCCAGCCCGGCCATGTGCGCGGCGTTGAGGGCCGCTGCCGGGGTCATCATACCGTCCCAACTATATGTAGTATGGATATGCAAGTCTGCTTTACTCATTCTATGTTTTCCTTTTAAATAATCCAGCTGAAGTATAAGGAAAGACTATTAAGACCGGGTTGTGGTGAGGTTAACAGCCCGAAAAGGTTTGGTAAAATCATCAAGTTGGATCGGATTCCAATAAAGATGATCACAGATTAGCCACTCGTTATTCGACAATCGCAATTCGGTAGTTGATGATTCAGAAACGGGGGGTCGTAATTGATCCATCCCCAAACCGATCCCTGGAAAACGACATTATTTTTATATTTCATTGATATGGAACAACCACAACGACGTCGAAGAAAGTTAGTTGTATAAAATATGCTCAGCCCATTAGACTTAATACTTGTAGCATTGGCAGCTGTGGCAGCCGGGGCTATTAATGCGCTGGCCGGCGGCGGAACGCTCATCACATTCCCAATGCTGACCGCAATCGGCATCCCGGCCGTAGCGGCAAATGTAACCAATACCGTGGCGCTATGTCCCGGCTACATCGGGGGAACGCTGGCACAGATCAACGACCTGCGCGGCCAGGGTAAGCGAATGTGGATGGTCCTGCCCGCAGGTGTGGTTGGCGGATTGATCGGGGGCATCCTGCTGCTCAACACGGGAGAAAAATTATTCACGAGACTGGTGCCATTCCTGATCCTGCTTGCTTCCGGTCTGCTGGCCATTCAAGATCCTGTGCGCAGGTGGATGACACACCGGATGAACAAGAACCCGACGACTGGCGGAACGGAAAAATGGACGTGGCTGCCCGCGGGGCTGGCAGCGGTCTATGGCGGTTATTTCGGTGCGGGCCTGAGCGTGATCGTGCTGGCCGTTCTGGGATTGACATTGGAAGATACACTAACGAGGCTCAACGCATTGAAACAAATCGTTGGTTTTAGTGTCAATGCAGCCGCGGCGATCTTCTTCCTGTTTTCGGGTCTCGTGCAATGGCCGGCTGCAGTGGTCATGGCTGCCGGCGCGTTGATCGGCGGTGTGTTAGGCGGACGGTTGGCGGGACGCGTGAAACCTTCCACACTGCGATGGATGGTGGTGAGCATCGGCGTGATCGTGGCCATTATTTATTTTGTGAAATAACTGCCGGGTTATTCCTGCCCCCACCGTTATCTCCCGCCCTGTTTCATTTGGGGATAGGCTCCCAAACCTCTACTGTTAAATCTTGATCCGTCTGAGGCATATTAACTACAAAGGTATTGGTTCGATAATAATACCGACTCATATCGACAGGCACCAAGAAGTTCTTCAATAAAGGAGTCAGGTATATCCTGTCGTATTTTGCATCGATCACGGATTGGTGGATGGTTTCCTGATACTGCAGGCCGACACTTCTGACGATCTGATAATTTGGACCCAACAGCTTATTATCGGGAAAGGGGTCGATGGTATAAAAATACTGCGTCTGACCTGAATCAACCGGGGGAATCCCAAGTCTCAGCATCTCTGAAATCAATACAGGACTGTTCAAGATATTTCTTGAATCGTCGATGGATCGATACAGACCGGCCCAATCCTTTGAGTCGGTCTGCTGCAAAAACAATGGATTGAACCGTATCTGTCCAAACGACACCAAGCTCCACAGAACCAGGAAACTTGCAATTAACGCTAGGCGGGATAAAGGTTTGATGTATTGAAAAAGCAAAAGAGAAAACGGGGGGAGCAGGATCTGATATAGATAAGTCATATAGGTGCCGGTATGTCGCCCAAGAATCAGGATAAATGTCAATAAGGAACCTATAAAAAAATACGCGATGTAGTTTATCGGGTTGGAAACAAGAGGCCGATCAAAGGATGATATATCGAGGATAGGCAAGAACCTTTTTAACGAAACTCCTTTTAAATGAGGCGTTTTCATATTAATAAATAAAAGGATCACGCCCAGAATTAGGGCCGGAGAGAATTCGATGGCAAATTCCACGATCTGATAGATCGTGAACATAAAGAAATCCTGGTGAGTATTGCTCAGGTTGCTTACAAATATGTCAATGAAATATAACCATAAAAAATAGCGGACCAAAAGATACGATAAAGCAAATGGTAACCCGAACAACAGGCAGTAGAACACACCTTTTCTTTTGGATATAAAAATGAACAGGTAGCTCGCAACGATGCCGAAGGAAACCACGAAATACGGCTTCGTATAAAACGCCATTATGCATAGAATAGCACTCAAAGACAATGCCAGAGGGTCAAAATCACGATTGAATGGAATAAGGATCCCTGCCAGGAACAGGAACACCCCCATCGCGTTCGGATAGGCGCCCAGTCCACCCAGGGCTGCCAGGCCCATCATTGTTAAAACAGCCCCTGCCAGAGCGAAGAATCGATCGCCATTCACCCTGGAGATTGTTTGAAATATAAGCAAACAGGAAAGGAGAATAAAAAAGAAAGTCACGGTTCGATGTACAAGAAGAGTATTACCGAACAAAGCGGCAAACGGCAATACGACCAAGTTATAGACAAATCCATAATTATTTGTTCCCAATGGCTGATTTTCCAAAGAAAAGGGATTCTCCCCCTTTAAAAGGAACTGCGTCATCACCGGGGCGGCACCTTCACGGTATTCGATCGGGTAGGGCATGCGGATGGTAACGATCGCAAAATATATCAGCCACAACGTTAAAAGAAACAGAGTGCTCCAAATAGCAACTCTCCATATCTTTATTATTCTGTTATGAGCCAGATCCGACAAGAGATATTCTCGAACACCATTACCGGACAGTCTATTAACCTGCATTTGCTTTTTCTATTCCCATGTCATCGCTCGTACCCAATAATTATGACATTAAATCCAATATTCTCCCATTCTTTATCCATCCTTATGGTTTTGTAATTCAGGCAATACAATGAGCCCGGAAAGGAAGGGATGATCGACCACCTTGATGGGTAGCGAATAGGCTTGCGAGAGCAATTCTGATGTCATCACATTACGCGACGTACCCAGGGCTTTTATTGCGCCGGCGACCAACAGGGCGACACGGTCCGCGTAACGAGCTGCAAGATTGAGGTCGTGCAAAGCGATCAGCACGGCCAGTTTATCGCGGTGCGCCAAGTCGCTGACAAGTTCCAATAAACTTACCTGGTATTGTAGATCCAAATGTGCAGTGGGTTCATCGAGCAGGAGGATCGGCGTGGACTGGCACAATGCGCGCGCAAGAAGCACACGCTGCTGTTCTCCGCCCGAAAGCTCGCCAACGCGGCGCCCGGCCAGCGAGCCCGCGCCGACTCGTTCAAGGGCCATGCGGGCCAGCTCTTCATCTTTATGAGACGGCTGTCCAAGGAATCCAAGATAAGGAGTGCGCCCCAGCAATACGGTTTCCCAAACTGTGAAGGCGGCAGGCAGCGAAACCGCCTGAGGCACGACCGCCAGATAGCGCGCACGCTGCATGGACGAGAGCGCTGCAAAATCATCTCCATTCGTACGAACGCGGCCGCTTTGGATGGGAATGACCCCGCTGGCCGCGCGGATTAAGGTGGACTTGCCCGCGCCGTTCGGCCCGATCAACGCCAGCACTTCCCCGGATCGCACTTCGAGGCTGACTCCATGCAAAACAACATGTGGACCATACGCAAAAGACAATTGATCGATCAGCAACATGAGATACCTACCAATATCCCTGATTCTTGGCGCGGCGCAAGACCCACAGGAAAAAAGGTGCACCCACCAAAGCCGTGACAATCCCAACCGGAATCTCCTGTGGCGCAATCACAACCCGGGCGACGATATCCGAAACCAGCAAAGCCGTGGCACCGCTAATGATCGAAAGCGGAATCAATCGGCGGTAGTCTGCGCCCCACCAAAGCCGCATGACATGCGGCACGATCAACCCGATAAATCCGATTATCCCTGAGAAGGCCACCGCGGCGGCCGTAGCGAGCGAGGCAGAGATAAGCAGGATCGTTTTGGCACGGGTAACGTTCAATCCGAGCTGCTGTGCCTGTTCGTCGCCGAACTGCATCAGATTCAAGGCCTGTCCGCTGACAAGCAAAACGCCCAAACCGATGAACAGATAAGGCGCGATGGCGATGATCGCTGTCCAGTTGGATTGGGTCGCCCCACCAAACAACCATCCCAGCGCGCGGCGGATATCGTCCGTTGAACGAAGCATTAAAAAAGAAGTCAATGAGGTGGCAAAAGATGAAAAGGCTACACCGGCTAATATCAGGTTTGTGGTTGGTACTGTCCTGCCGACGCGCGCCAGGGAATAAACTATAAATACCGTAAGCAACGCAGCGATAAAGGCAGCCATTGGGACAGCCAGAAGCCCCCAAAAGGAATAAGGCCAATTAATGCTCATGGCGATCACCGCGCCCAACCCCGCACCGGAGGCCACACCGATCAGAAACGGATCGGCCAAGGGGTTGCGAAAGAGTCCCTGATAGGCCGCGCCGCTCCCGCTGAGGGCCATACCGGTCATTGCGATCAAGACGGTGCGCGGTAACCGGATGGCCCACAGGATAGTGTCGGAAGTCTGCGTGCCATGTCCGATCAACGCGGCCCAGAGCTGCGCAGGGGAAAGGAAGACCGAACCAATGGCAAGGCTTAGGACTAGTGCCAGGAGCAGTAGTAAAAAAGAGGAAAGGAATGGAGAAATACGCTTCATGTTTGTGTAAATTACAACGAAAGACCTATAAACCCTTAGGACCTTGCAGGCCTGCCACGGCCCTACAAGATCACTTAAATAAATCCGGATGCAGCAGTTTCGCCAACTGTTCCAAACCATCCACTAGGCGTGGACCAGGGATGCTGAGCAAATGATAATCGAACGGGTAGACGCGTCCATTCTTCACCGCAGCCAGTGTGCCCCAGCCGGGGCGCGCTGCAACTTTTTCCGGCGTTTCGCCATACGCTGAGTCACTTAAAATAATAATGTCCGGATTAAGCACGACCAACTCTTCCAGACTCACCTGTGGATATTGATCCTTCAAAGTGGAGGCCACATTCGTACCGCCAGCGCGTTGGATCAATAAATCAATAAACGTGCGCGGACCGGCGGTAAACGGCTTGGAAGCATCTGTGGCATCGAGCTCATAAAAGACTGCCGGCTTTTCGGATACGCCTATAAGCTTTGTGTCCACCGCGGCAACCCGCGCTTTGAGCGATTGGACCAATGTCGATGTTTCATCCACATGCCCTGTTAATTTCGCAACGGCCTCAAGGTTGGCGTACATACCATCCAATGTAGTGGGGTTAGATAGGTAATAAACCGTCAGGCCAAGCCCTTCCAATGTTTTCACCAATTCAGGCGTGTTGATCTCTGCAGCAAGTACGAGATCGGGCTTGAGTGCTACGATGGCCTCGGTGCTGAAATTGCCCATGGAGCCGCCCACGCTCGGAATACCGGGAACCTGTGCGGGATAATCCGAAAGTTCATCGCGACCCACGACTTGCGAGCCTGCACCCATTGCGAAAAGGATCTCGGTATTGGAAGGAGCCAAGGATACAACGCGCCGGGCAGGAGCTGCGAGCTTAACCTGGCGGCCAAGACCATCAGTCAGGACAATGGGAGTCGGTTGAGTTTGAACAATCGTTGGCTGCACTATCCCTGTAGCAGCCTGAGGCTGAGGGGTATTTACCGAGGAAGGTACACAGGCAACCAGCAAGATTGCAACCGGTAAAATGAAAAAAAAGAATTTACGAAGCATTGTTATTCTCCTACATAGAATCAAAATCCCCAGCCGATGACTGGGGAGGTCGGAGAGGCAATTCAGCGAGCCGTCCTCCACCTCCTTTCCACGAGAGTGTGACGAACATACCAGGGCGGGCGACCTGACTCGTCCCAACGACCCATGCTGAATCGATGGAACTTACAGTTGCGGGACAGTGCCGGACTTGCACCGGCTTCGCCGCTCTCTAGCATTTATTTAGTTGTAGTTGGATTGTATGCCGCATACCAGGATACGTCAATACAGATCGGACCCAGATGATCCTCCTTTGACAAGCATGGGCAACCCTGAGACCATGAAATAGACAGCATCGGCGGTTTGCGCCAGACGCTGATTGACACGACCAAGCGCATCGCGGAAATAACGCCCCATGGGGTAAGCCGGCACAAGGCCCAACCCAACCTCGTTCGAGACAATTATCCACTTCGCCCGGCTGTAAGAGATGGCTTCCAATAGAGAATTCAATTCTTTATCCACGTCCGAGTAATAATCGGCTTCGCTGATTGGCTCCGGCAACCCGACCAGGAGGTTACTTACTAGCAGAGTCATGCAATCGAGCAGGATCCATTCGGATGGAGTGGCCGCACGTATGGCCGCGCCCACCTGTCGGGGGGCTTCGAGGGTTACCCAATGCGCCGGACGTCGTGAGCGGTGGACGGCGATACGAGACTGCATTTCTTCGTCCAAGGAGGCGGCTGTGGCGACAAATAAAACCTTTGCATCCGTCTGGTCTACAAGCGCCTGGGCATAATCTGATTTTCCGCTGCGGGCGCCGCCCAAAATAAACGTCAAGGAACGTGCCATCTCACATCCTTCATTATTATTAAATATGAGCAACAAAGGCCAATAAAATCACGGCCTCCACTGATTCCACGATCAGCCCAAAGACGTCTCCGGTCAACCCGCCGAGGCGGATGCGTGCCAGGCGAATGATAGCGGCGGCACAAACACACCCAATGATGAGTGCAGCAAGGCCACGCCAGCCACACAGGACACCCAGACCCAAAGGAACGACAGCCGATATCATCCATCCCATCCAACCCAGCTCAGGTCGGAACGCCGCTCCCAGCCCACCAGGACGAGCCATGGGTTGGCGCGCACCCCAAAGCAACAACCCACGAGCCGTGGAGGCTGCCAGAGGTATGGCCACCAACGTAAAATAAACAGGCAAGGCTGTTAATATGCTGATCTTAAATATTATGACCAGGATCAATCCCAGGGCCCCAAAGGCGCCCAAGCGAGGGTCCTTCATAATCTCCAAACGCCTTTCAGGGGAAGAGGAATTGAGCAGCCCATCGAGGGAATCCGCCAAGCCATCCAGGTGCAAGCCGCCGGTTAAATAAACCCAGGCTGCGACGCTCACCACTGCACTAACCGTTATAGGAAAGAACCTAGAAAGACCCAGATAGATGAGCGCAACCAACTCGCCAATCAGAGCGCCGACCAGAGGGAACCAGACGGCGGCTTTCCCCAACTCTTCAATCCCTGATGGATCGTGATATGGCGATGGGATCGTGGTTAGAAAGCCAAGGGCGGTAAAGAACCGCTTCATTCCTTCCCGCTTACGCCCGCTTCAGAGAAAGTGGCCATTTCATTCAAAGTGTTTACTGAAGCATCCACTAAATGGAATGCGAGAGCTGCGCCCGTACCTTCCCCAAGGCGGAGGTCAAGCTCAAGCAAGGGCTTCAAACCGAGACGTTCCAAAATAGCACGATGCCCGGCTTCGACCGAAAGGTGTGAAGCGATCAAAAACGGTTTTACGCGCGGTTCCATTTCTACCGCAAGCAGCGCCGCGGCGCCAGAAATAAATCCATCGAGGAGGACAGGAATGCGATGAGCAGCCGCACCCAGGATCAAACCGGCCAACCCACCAATCTCGAAACCGCCAACCTTGCTCAAAACATCCAAAGCATCGGCATGGTCGGGGTGATTAAAGGCAATCGACTGCTCAATCACTTCCACTTTATGAAAAAAGCCGGAATCATCGAGACCGGTACCCCGCCCGGTTATTTGACGAACAGGCAGGCCCGTATATACCGCCGTTATGGCTGATGAAGGCGTGGTATTGCCGATGCCCATTTCGCCGATAGCGAGTATATCCAGGCCTTTTGCAATTTCGGCTTCCACTACTTCGACCCCTGCCTGGACCGATCGTTCCGCCTGCTGGCGATCCATAGCGGGACCTCTGCGCATGTTTTGCGTGCCTTTGGCTATCTTGTGGTTCAGGAGACCTTCGGCTTGTTCAAAATCGGCTGCCACACCCATATCCACCACGATCACACGGGCCCTGGCCTGCCGCGCGAGGACATTGATCGCCGCACCACCGTTCAAAAAATTAACTACCATTTCCTTAGTGACTTCCGATGGATAAGCGCTGATGCCCTCTTCCGTCACACCGTGATCACCCGCCATAACGATGACAGCCTTGCGAGGGAAAGTCGGACGCGATTTGGCGCTAATACCTGCCAATTGGATGGAGAGCGCCTCCAACCGCCCGAGACTCCCGGTCGGCTTGGTGAGGGTATTCTGGCGTTCCTGCGCCTGTCCGGCGCTTTTTGAATCAAACTCTGGAATTTCCGGGTATTGCATGGCACTCCTTTGAAAACAAAATTTCCCGTCTCATTCGGCGGGAAATTGGAAGTCTTACTGACGATCACTTCACCATCCCAGCTCCGAGGATGTAAATGAGCAAATCAGAGCGGGCGACCTGACTCGTTCCAATAAACGGTGTTCGCGATTGGAACTTACAGTTGCGGGACAGCGCCGGAATTACACCGGCTTCGCCGCTATCTGATTCTTATTTAGTTGTGATTGGATTGTATGCCGCGCCCGCTGAAACGTCAAGTTTGGACATCGCGTTCGTAAAAAGGGTGAAGACAATAAGCGCTGAGATCACCAGCGAGACCTCACCCAAAACACCGAACAGTCCAAAGCCAAGGAATGGAAGAAGATAAGCGAGAGCAAGCCAAAGCCGATCCAAGCGGCGGGCCTCATCTGCCAGGATGAACAGCGGAACCAGCAAAAGTACATAGTCATAATTTTGCAAATACGGGCTGGCAACCAGCACGACCAATACGGAAATACCCACGAGCCAACGCGGGTCATGTGCGAGGATCCTCCACTGCGAGGCGATCCATAGGGCCAGAAAAACAAGAATGCCCAGGGCGATCCACAGCGCTTGATCGAACCCCCCGCGGACCAGACCGGTCAATTCCATCGGAATGCTGTTGCATTGATGGCATTGGGAAACATCTTTGAAACCTGTCAGCGAATGGAAATAATCGAGGGGCCAGAGTGGCGAGGCAAGGAAGCCGATCGCAAACAAAAAGATACCGGTCAGGACGATGGCGATCAAAGCACGACGACCGAAGTCGTCACGGCGCAGGAAAAGATAAACAAGCCCGATAAGCAGGATCAACCCACCAAGATGCGGCTTGAAGGTCAATAATGCGGCTGCTAAAGCCGCCAGAACAACGTTTTCATGATGAAGAGCATAGACAAACAAGGCTGCCCCAAGCAGAACAAGCAAGCCGTATTGTCCGACCCACAATGTGCCCAATATCGGCAGAAAAAGAATGGCAAAGAAAAAAGAAACCAAGCGTCTCACAGGCACCCAGTCGTCGGTCAGCAGCCAAGTGGATGCGAACAACATGAGCAGGTTCAGCCCAAACCAAATACGGACCGAGACCGTGATCGGCAAAAGAGCCACCCAAAGCGTAACAAGTGCATACCACGGCGGATAAGGAAAAGGCAGGACATACACCTGGTCAGGCGGCACATGCGCCAACCCGGCGATCATATTGACCTGACCGGTGTGGTCGTAAATCGGAATGCCACGCAAAAGACCGAGGTCTGCATGATAGATTACCTGAAAGTCGAGGTAAGGAGGAAGCGGCAGTGGCAGGAGAGCCATTACAACAAGAAAAAGAATGGAACAAAGAAAGACCAGGGCAATTTTCATTATGTCTCGCTACGCTGCTTGATAGCCTTAATTAGACCGCGAAAGACGAAGCAATGCAACGGGCCAAACAGAGCCCAATATAGAAACCCCGGCAAGCCGCGCGGAGCGAAGAAGGCGGTCTGGGTCAATACAGAGCCATTGTCAGGAGCAAGGTCAACCCGCCATTCCATCCAGCCTTCACCCGGAGCGCGGAGCTCAGAATACAACCGCAGCAAATGATCAGGCTCCAGACGTTCGACGCGATAATAATCAAGTGCTTCGCCTTCCTTCAGTCCCATATCGGTATCTTTTTTTAAGGGAATAGAGTAACCACCAAAAAGTTTATCCAGCCAACCACGAAGCAACCAGAGCCAATTAGCATAGGGCCAGCCATTCCGTCCGCCCATTGCTGTGAAGGCGCGGTAAACACTTTCAGGCAAAGCATTAACGACGACGCGACGGTAGGTAATGAAGAAGCCTTCGTGTTTTATGGTGATCGTGTCGCGCCCCATGCCTTCCCAGACGCGTTCGAGCCGCGCAGGTATAAGCTCCTCCAAAGATTCATTCACAGCCAAATCGTAGGGGATCAGCTTGATTTTCGGGAAAAGATGGATGGCTGTATCGTGCAGGACAATCGAATCGGATTGCAAACCGCCGATCAACGGCTCGGCGATCACGGCTGGCACAGGAGTCAACCAGCTAACAAAGCGAGCCATGATCCAGACTGGAATGACGGGTAATGTAATGAGCCGACGTTTAAGGCCACGCAGACCGGCGTAGCGCAGCATGGTATCGGCATAAAGCATGACATCCGGCCCACCCAGCTCATAAATACCGCCGCGCGCTTTAGGATGGTCGAGCGCAGCAACCAGGTAATCGATCACATTGCGCGCCGAAACAGGCTGGACCTTGTTCTTAAGCCAGCGCGGGCCGGGCAGAATGGGAAAGCACTCGGTGAGGAACCTTATCATTTCAAACGAGATGCTGCCAGGGCCAACGATCACACCTGCGCGAAATTCGGTCACCGGTATGCTTCCCTGCCGCAGGGTATTGCCGGTCTCGATGCGGGAGCGCATATGGGCTGCGATGTTCGATGCATGGGGATCGGCCAGGCCTCCAAGATAGATGAGATGCTGCACCCCGGCAGCTTCGGCAGCGGAGGCAAAGTTGTGCGCGGCTTCGGTCTCGATCCGGGTATACCCGCGCCCACCAGCCATGCTGTGGATCAGATAATAAGCAGTATGGACACCCGCCAGGGCGCGCGCCAGACTGTCCGGATCAGTCACATCTGCGCGGACGAATTCGACTCCTTTCGCCCAGGCGCGGGTACCGAGCCGCTCAGGCTGGCGGGCTAAGGCGCGGACGCGATATCCTTTTTCAAGCAGGCGCGGGATGAGGCGGCTGGCGATGTATCCGCTTGCACCTGTAACGAGGATAAGATCAGAGGGCATTAATCAATTGAAAGTCAAATGTTGAAAGAGAGAAGGGAAAGAATCAATGCAAAAGTGACAGGTTATGTTCGAGCCAAAAACCGTGCGCGGGATGCAAGCCGGCGGATCAAGCCGTCAAACAGAAAAGCGTGAAAGGGCCACATGGCATACCAGTAAACAAAGCCCCAGAAACCCCTGGGTGCAAAATAGGCCGTTTCAGTGAGGAGTGTCTTGCCATCGCTTTGAGGCAGCGATTCAAACTGCAACCAGGCTTTACCCGGCACTTTCATCTCGGCCCGCAAACGCATGAGCCTATCCTTTTCAACTGTTTCGACGCGCCAAAAATCAAGTGACTCACCAGGCAGGATTTCATCAGGGCTGCGCCGGCCGCGGCGAATACCCACGCCGCCAATGGCCTTATCCATCCAGCCGCGCAGCGCCCAAGCCCAGTCCATATAGAGCCAGCCGCGCTCTCCGCCGATGCCGGTATACGACTCGAAGACGCTGGCGGGGGCGAGGTCCAACAAGAATGTGCGCCGTTCGAGCATCATGCCTTCCTCCACTTTAAACTGGTAAGGTTTGGTGTCCCCGGCTGAATTGACCAGCGCATCGGACCATGAAGTCTCCACGGTATCGTTCTCGACCCGTCCGAGGGCCAGACGGACGGCATACTCAAAATCGATGGGTTGAATTTTAGGGAAGAGCTCCCTCGCGGTATCGTCATGGACGACCAAGCGGGCGCGCAGGCCCTCGATCAACGGCAGCACTGCTCGCCAATGAATGGGTGTGACCATGTGCACCCAATAGGCTGAAAGACGAGGCACATAGAAAGGCGTGCGGATCAGCACGCGCTTCAAATTGCGTATTTTGGAATAAGCGAGCAGCATCTGGGCATAAGTGAGACGTGTCGGTCCACCAATCTCGATGAGCTTACCCGAGCTTTTGGGATTCTCCAACGCGGCCAGCAGATAAGACATCACATCGCGGATGGCGATCGGCTGGGCTTCGGAGAACCACCATGCCGGGCATATGAAAAAAGGCTGGCGTTCCGCAAGATATCTGATCATCTCGAACATGGCGCTGCCTGCCCCGATGATCATTCCGGCGCGAAATTCAGTCACAGATACGCGGCTTTGCCTCAGGAGATAGCCGGTCTCGTGTCTGGAACGAAGGTAAGGCGAGAGGTCGGTTGTCGAGTCAACCAGCTCGCCCAGATAAACGATGCGTTCGACCCCCTGCCGTTCCGCCGCTTGTGTGAAATTGCCCGCAGCCTGCATGTCGCGCTCGGCGTTGAGCCTGCCACCGCGCTGGCCATGTATCAGGTAATAAGCGACCGAACAACCTTTAAGGGCCTTATCGAGCGAGGCAGGATCGAGCGCATCACCCGCTGCAACATCAATGCGCTCAAGCCACGCGCGACCCTGCAAACGAGCCGGGTCGCGTACAAGAACGCGTACAGAATAACCGGCGTCCAGCAAGCGCGGGACGAGCCGACCGCCGATATAACCTGTGGCGCCGGTCACGAGGATAAACTTATTGTTGGACATTGATTTCATTATAACGCCCGCCTCCTATGCACAAACTCAAATGGATAATTATTATGAACATTTGAAGGATCGTTAGATCGTTTTAGCGTACAATCCCAGCATGCGGCTGCCATTAATGTGGGTTTCATTGGCTTTCCTTGCCGGCATCGTGCTTGCCAAACTGGTGAGTTTGCCGCTCTTCTTGTGGCTGATCTTTATAATTTTCGCCATCACAGCCGCGATATTTTTGCGTCGTTCAAGCTTCATCCTGCCGGCGGTCTGCCTTATAACCATTTTTACCGGCGCAGCACGATATCAAGCCACCGTCCCTACACCTTCCATCTCACAGATCGCGTGGTTCAACGACCGGAATTACGATATTCTCGTGACCGGCACACTTGTAGAGCCTCCAGACACGCGCGATACCTATACCAATTTGCGTTTGCAGGTTGAGCAAGTAGACACAGGCACCGACCAATTCAGGGTCGGCGGGCTGCTACTTGCGCGTGTACAGGCAAACCAGACCTATCATTATGGCGATATTGTACGGGTGCGCGGCAGGCTCCAGACTCCGCCTGAAGATGAAGATTTTTCCTATCGCGATTATCTCGCACGCGAAGGCATTCGCAGCTATATGCCCAGCGCGGACGCGACGCTCCTTCCGGGCAGCGAAGGAAACCCAATCGTGGCTGCGATCTATGCGCTGAAAGAAAAGTCTCTCGATAACATCTACCGCCTGTTTCCCGACCCCGAGGCATCCCTGCTGGCGGGCATCTTACTGGGCATTGATTCGGGACTCTCTGGGGCGCTGCAACAAGCCTTCAAGAATACCGGCACGGCGCACATCATCGCCATTTCGGGATTCAACATAGCCATCATCGCCGGCATCTTCGTAAAATTATTCAGCCGCATCCTTGGAACAAGGCGCGGGACGGCTGCCGCCATCGTGGGTATCGCGTTCTATACTTTCCTGGTCGGCGCGAATGCGGCCGTAGTGCGAGCCGCCATCATGGGGACGATCTCGCTGTTCGCAGTGCAAGTAGGGCGCCGCCAGCAAGGACTCAACACCGTGGCCTTCGTCGCGGGTTTCATGGCCCTGATCAATCCACTGGTACTGTGGGACGTTGGATTCCAGCTTTCGTTCTTCGCCACACTGGGCCTGGTATTATATGGTGACTCCTTTCAACAAGCTGCAGAGAAACTCATCGCCCGCTTCTTTCCAAGCTCAAATGCCGAGAAATTTTCGGAGCTGATTGCCGAGTTTGTCCTGCTCACTTTCGCCGCCCAATTAACCACCCTGCCCATTATGGCTTATCAGTTCAAACAGATATCACTCATTTCGTTCGCAGCCAATCCCTTTATCCTGCCTGCGCAACCAGCCGTGATGATCCTCGGTGGCCAGGCAGTCTTCGCCAGCCTGCTGTACTTTCCGCTCGGACAACTAATCGCATGGGCTGCATGGCCTTTAACAGCCTACACAATCCGAATGGTGGAACTTTTTAATGCGGTGCCGCACGGAGTGATCTATCTTGGAGGGTTCTCCCTAGGATTTGTAGTCCTTTATTACGGGGTGCTACTGAGCATTACGTTCGCAGGCTCTTCCATAAAATCCCGGCTCTCTTCCCTACGCGGGCGTCTTCCTTATCTTTCTGAAGCGACCATACTGGCCGCATTGTTAATTTTAACGATCTTCACCTGGCGTCTCACAGCCGACACACCGGACGGAAACCTTCATATTACTTTTCTAAACGCAGGCTCCGCGGATGCGGTGTTGATCGAGACGCCAACAGGCCGGAACATCCTGATCGATGGCGGACCTTCCACTTCATCGCTCTCAGACGCGCTTGGCCGAAGGTTATCACCACTCGACCATAACCTCGATTGGTTGATCCTGGCCTCTACAAACGAGGACCAGGTTACATCCCTGCCGCACGTGCTGCCGCGTTATCCGCCAAAAAATGTTTTACTCGGAGGGAACGAACAGGGGTCCTTCTCCGCACGGGAAGTGATGCAGTGGCTGGCCGATGAATCAATCCCCGTTACACGAGGCGAAGAGGGCCAGACACTCGACCTTGGCAAAGGTGCCACCTTGAAGATCGTTAATATATCTTCAGGCGGGGCAACCGTGTTGATCGAATGGAAAGACTTCCGCAGCCTGCTGCCGATCGGGGAGAATTTCGATACCCTCGACCAACTGGAATATGGCAAAACGATCGGACATGTAAGCGTATTATCCCTGGCTCAAAGCGGTCTTGCCCAGCTTACGCCGCCGAAATGGATCCAAAACCTTGATCCACAACTCTCGGTGCTTAGTGTTGCCGCCGGCGACCCAGATGGCCTTCCCAACCAGGGTGCACTGGACGCCCTGGCCGGACGCTCCGTGTTGCGTACCGACCTTAACGGTTGGATTGAAGTGAAGACCGATGGAAAGCAAATTTGGATCCGTGTCGAAAAAAAGTGAGCCAATCCAGACAAGCAGGCCCAGCAAGGTAGGCGAACTTATCCAAAATGAAACGATCCCAGTAGAAATTAAAGGAATTCCACCATCTGTGGAATTCCTTTAATTGATTTTGATGCTAATTTACAAGCTATTTAGACTTTTGTTCACCGTACTAAATGCATTGCCGATGACCGGGCCTAAGAGTAATAAAGCCGCGATAACAACAATGGCAACCAAAACAAGAATTAACGCATATTCAACCAGACCCTGGCCCCTCTCTTTGAGAGAGAATAACATGGCATATTCTCCTTTCCATTGGATTTCTCCAAGCAGGCAGCTTAAGAGATAAATTGATTATAGTGCTTTTGATTCTCGGGGAGTATACACTTGCAAAATTGTAGATTGCAAAAGTGTTAAGTGGCTCCGCTGGCGGAAGCCATCAAAGATGGGATGGATTCGAAGGAGAATTCGATACGACAAAACTTTCTCTCCTGGCGGATTAAGCAGATTTATATGGAATTTTGTCATATAAGTAAATCTTGCCCAGTTAATACAACTGAACGATTTTGAGATAAAGTAAAAGAGTTCCATCAAGGGATGGAACTCTTTTAGCTAAGGATGGAGAGGGATTAAATCCTATTCAAGCTTTTATTTATTGTACTAAATGTATTGCCAATTACCGGACCAAGTATCATCAGGGCTGCGATAACAACAATTGCAACTAAAACAAGAATTAAGGCATATTCCACCAGACCCTGGCCCCTCTCTCTAAGAGAGAATAACATAACACATTCACCTTTCCTTAAGAATTTCTTCAAGCACGCGGCTTAAGAGATAATTTTATTATAGTGCAATTGATTCCCGCGGAGCCAACACTTGCAAAAATGTGGATTACAAAAGTGTCAAGCGGGGGCTGTTATTAATTTTTACATAATGATGGAAAGGGTGCCCATAAAAGAGGTTCGGATAGGACCGGTGCAGGTTTCACCTTGAGTATGATTATGTATCTCACCTACAAACAATTACCTTGATGGATTAAAATTGTAAATATGAGCTATCTTCTCCTTGAAGGCGGTGCGGAATTCGGCGGCAGTATGTCCGAGCCAGACTTGCGTGCCATCCAAGCAGCGGGCGGACCGGACGCGCCGATCGCCATCCTACCCACAGCAGCTGCACCCGATAATAACCATAGACGGGCGGGAAATAACGGAGCACAATGGTTCCGGTCTCTCGGCGCCTCGCATATTGATGTAGTGCCAGTTATCGATCGATCCAGCGCAAATGACCCGGCCCTGGCTGCACGTATCCGCTCTGCGCGGTTCATATATATGCTGGGCGGATATCCCGGTCACCTAGGCGAAACACTGAAGGGCAGCCTGGTCTGGCAGGCGGCGCTAGAGGCTTATGAACAGGGCGCAGTGATCGGTGGCAGCAGCGCGGGCGCAATGGTAATGTGTGAGCATTATTACGATCCATACGAAAGCAAAGTTCTGGAGGGGCTAAGGCTTCTGCCTAATTTATGCGTCATACCTCACCACAACAACTCCGGCAGCAGCTGGGCTGGACGGTTGGCAGCACAATTACCGAAAGATACTTTG
>CAZPCR010000012.1:0-20840 GCA_964585035.1 uncultured Anaerolineaceae bacterium | reverse complement strand
CGTTTCCAAACCGAAGATGGGACGCCGTGTGTGCAGGGCCATGACCACTTCCTCGAGCGAGGTATTCCCCGCCCGCTCGCCAATGCCATTGACCGTTACTTCGGCCTGCCGCGCACCCGCACGGATGCCCGCCAGCGTATTGGCGGTAGCCATGCCCAGGTCATCATGGCAGTGAACGGAAATAATAATGTTCTCATTCATGCCCGGGGTATGCTTGATGATCCCATCGATCAATTGGAAGTATTCATCGGGGGTAGTGTAGCCAACGGTATCCGGGATATTAAGGGTGGTGGCACCGGATTTTATGGCTTCTCCAAGTACGATATATAAAAATTCCGGATCGGAGCGCCCGGCATCTTCGGGCGAGAACTCGACGTCGGCGCATAAAGTACGGGCATACGCGACCGTCTCGGAAACCCGCTCGATCACCTGTTCGCGATCCATCTTGAGCTTGTACTTCATATGGATCTCTGAAGTGGCCAGGAAGGTATGGATGCGCGGCTTCTGGGCACCCTGAATGGCTTCCCAGGCCTTATCAATATCGCCTTTCGAAGCGCGTGCCAACCCGGTGATGATAGGGACTTTAAGGTCGGGTTCGGCCGACGGGGGATTGCCTACTTCCTGTGCGATCCGGCGGACGGCTTCGAGGTCATCCGGAGAAGCGGCAGGAAACCCCGCTTCGATGACATCCACGCCGAGGCGCGCCAGGTTATGAGCAAGCTCCAGCTTTTCGGTGGAGGTCATCGTCGCACCTGGTGACTGCTCGCCATCGCGCAGGGTTGTATCGAAAATCCGGATGTAGTTTGACATATTATTCTCCAGTAAGTTTGGAAAGTTGATCCCTTGGTTGGATAATTACCAACTCAAAAACCTTTTATTTCTTCCAGTTCTCAGGTCTCAGTGAGCGTACAGCCGCACCGGCCTGCCACATTTCCGAATCGCGCATAGTCTTTAATTCGGCATCCAATTTTTCGCGGTAATTCGGGTCACTATTTTTATCCAGCACAATGCCGGTTTCAACGCCTGTCACAACGCTGTTATATAAGTTGTCGAATACAGGAGCGACAGCATCTCGGAACCTATCCTTCCAATCCAGGGCGCCGCGCTGGGCCGTGGTGGAACAATTTGCATACATCCAGTCCATCCCGTTCTGCCCGACGAGACGGATCAAGGACTGCGTAAGTTCTTCGACCGTCTCATTGAAGGCTTCAGAAGGAGTATGACCATGTTTACGAAGCGTGTTGTACTGGGCCTCCATTACACCTGCCAGTGCGCCCATGAGCACACCGCGCTCGCCGGTGAGGTCGCTGTAGACCTCGTTCTGGAAGGTAGTCGGGAAGAGGTAACCTGCGCCGATGGCAATCCCCAGGGCTATCGTGCGTTCTTTCGCCCGCCCGGTGGCATCCTGCTGCACTGCGAAGCTGGCATTGATGCCGGAGCCATCCAGAAAATTGGTGCGTACGCTGCGCCCGGAGCCTTTTGGGGCAACCATGGCCACGTCTACATGCGGCGGAGGGATAACGCCTGTCTGGTCTTTGTATGTAATTGAAAAGCCATGTGAAAAATAAAGCATATCGCCTTCGTTAAGGCATTCGATGATCTTGGGCCATTGTGAACGCTGGCCGGCATCTGAAAGTAAATACTGGATAACCGTCCCCCGTTCTGCGGCTTCTTCGATGGGGAATAACGTCTTGCCCGGTACCCACCCGTCGGCTACTGCCTTATCCCAACTGGAACTACCCTCTTTCTGCCCAATAATGACATTGATGCCGTTATCGCGCATGTTCATTGCCTGCGCCGGGCCTTGCACACCATAACCAAGCACGGCTACAACTTCATTCTTCAACACCTTGCGGGCTTTCGCAAGGGGAAATTCCTCGCGAGTAACTACTTCTTCTTCCACGCCGCCAAAATTGATCTTAGCCATAATTTCTCTTCTCCTTTTATTTTTTTGTTACTTACAAGGACCTCACCTATCCATCCCTTTGAGGGGAGGGTGGAAAGTCCCTAATAATCTATAAATTAACTTATGAATGCCATGTTAAGAATATTTCTCTTTAGATATTAACGATAAGGTTTTATTTGCCAACCAGAATTCAATTGGCAAGAATGTCCGCCGGTTCCGGCTCTGTCTCCCAGTCGTATTCATTATTGGCGCCCGGCGAACGACGGATGCCGGTATTTGCACCGCGCGTCATGGCGACCTGCCCGGTACGCACCATTTCCACGATGCCCACTGGCCGCAACAGCTCAACCATGCCTTCGATCTTTTCCTCGGTGCCGGTTATCTCGACGATCACGGAATCGGCGGCCACGTCGACTATACGGGCGCGAAAGATCGCCACGAGGTTGTGGACTTCGGGCCGTCTTTCGGAGCCGACCTTAACTTTGATCAAAGCCAGATCACGTGTGACTGTCGGCTGGTGTGTGACATCCTGAACATCGATTACGTTGACGAGCTTATACAGATTCGCCTCGATCTTGTGCGCATCGACGTCACCGTTGGGACAATTCACAACAACGGTCATGCGTGAGATATCGGCGTTTTCTGTCCGTCCGACGGCCAATGACTCAATGTTGAAATTACGACGGCGGAACAAGGATGCCACGCGGTTGAGAACTCCGGGTTTATTTTCGACCAATGCGATGAAGGTGTATTGCATGGATAGACTCCTTATCTTTCAGGGACGCGTATAGGCCGGCGCAACATCTCATGCAGGGCAGCGCCGGTGGGAACCATCGGGTAGACGGTATCTTCTTTTTCCACACGGAATTCGAGCAGCACCGGGCCGGGGGTATTACGGGCAAACGCAATCGCGTCCTGTACCTCCTCTGGTTTTGTCACGAGACGGGCGGGAATGCCATGCGCTTCGGCGATCTTCACAAAATCAGGTGTGAGCATGTTGACGGCTGAATACCGCTTTTCGAAGAAGAACTCCTGCCACTGGCGAACCATGCCAAGGAAGTTATTGTTCATGATGGCGATCTTGACGTTCGCGCCCTCCTGCATCGCTGTGGATAATTCTGCCTGTGTCATCTGGAAGCCTCCGTCCCCCACGACGGTCCAGATCTCCTGGTCTTTATGTGCGAACCAGGCTCCGATGGCAGAGGGTAAACCAAAGCCCATAGTGCCTGCTCCGCCGGAGGTTATCCAGCGATTCGGTTTGTCAAGGAAATAATATTGCGCCGCCCACATCTGGTGCTGGCCAACGTCGGTTGTGACGATGGCCCCGCCGGCGGTCGCTTCCCAAAGTTCTCGCACCAAATGCGAAACATACAATTTGCCGTCCTCCGGCCAATACATGATGGAACGCTCATCGCCTTCCGTTTTCCAATCGGCAATTTGTGCGAGCCATGGTTCATGGTCGTATTCATCCACCATCGGCACCAGGTCGGTCAATATGGTCTTCAGGTCGCCGACCAGGGGCACATCGGCTTTCACATTCTTATGCACCTCGGATGGGTCGATCTCCACATGGATTTTCTGCGCTCCCGGAGCGTACGATTTCAAGTTGCCAGTTACACGGTCATCAAAGCGCATCCCGAATGCCAGCAGCAGATCCGCATTCTGGATCGCTAGATTGCAATGCGCCTCGCCGTGCATACCCATCATTCCCAAACTGAGCGCGTGCGAGGCGGGGAAGGCTCCCAGTCCCAACAGGGTACTGGCTACCGGGGTCTGTGTTTTTACGGCAAAAAGCTGGAGCATCTCTTCGGCGCCGGAAACCAGGGCACCATGACCGCATAAGATCACAGGGCGTTCCGCTTTGCTAATCAATTCCACCGCTTTCTCCAAAGAAGCCTTGGCTGCATGGGTATGCGGTTTGTAACCGATCATATGAACTTCCTGCGGATACACAAATTCGGTCTTTTCAATTTGAGCATCCTTGCAGATGTCAATCAGCACGGGGCCTGGACGACCGCTGCGGGCGATGTAAAAGGCTTCTTTCACCACCTTCGCAATTTCCTCTGCCCGTGTTACCAGGTAATTATGTTTTGTGATCGGCAGAGTGATGCCGGTTACGTCAGTTTCCTGGAAGGCGTCGCCGCCAATTAAGGGAGATGCCACCTGACCGGTGATAAACACGACCGGGGAAGAATCCATCATGGCCGTGACAATGCCGGTAACTAAATTGGTCGCTCCCGGCCCGGAGGTAGCCATTGCGACACCCACCTTGCCGCTGGCGCGGGCATATCCATCCGCCATGTGAGCCCCACCCTGTTCGTGGCGAACCAACACATGATGGATCGGATAGCTCAGCATCGCATCGTAGATCGGCATGTTGGCGCCGCCTGGATAACCGAACACCACTTCCACCCCTTCACGCACAACACATTCCCATAGAATTTCAGCACCGCTTAGCTTCATATCAGCTCTCCTGTAAATCTGTCGATAACACAGCACCGGTATCGGCGCTGGTTACGAAATATGCATAACGTTTCAACCACTTGCTGGTGGTCTTGGATTTGAAGGGGGGCAGCGCTGCCAGCCTTTTATCGATCTCGGCCTCACTCAAACGGACATCCAACCTGCGTGCCGCCAGATCAATTTCGACTATATCACCGGCCTGCAAGGCCGCGATCGGTCCACGCGCAGCGGCCTCCGGTGAAATGTGGCCGATGCATGCCCCGCGCGTCCCACCGCTAAAGCGTCCGTCGGTGATGAGGGCAACTTTATCGCCCAACCCCATGCCCATGATGGCGCTAGTGGGGGAGAGCATTTCCTGCATGCCCGGCCCGCCGCGCGGACCTTCGTAACGTACAACAACCACGTCACCGGCTTTCACTTTCCCGCCGAGAATGCCTGCCATGGATTGTTCCTCGGATTCGAAGATCACGGCCGGACCTTCAAACTTCATCATGGCTTCGCTGACGCCGCCAACTTTTACAACTGCGCCCTTCGGGGCAAGATTGCCAAACAAGATAGCCAATCCGCCGCGCTTCGAATATGCATTTTCATACTTGTGTATTACGTTTTCATCCTTGATCTCTACGCCTTTGATCGATTCCCCCAGGCTCATACCGCTGACCGTTATTCTATCCAAATGCAGCATCCCCGTCCCCCGTTGGACTTCATTCAATATGGCAGGTATGCCTCCCGCCCGATGGACGTCTTCCATATGCCATTTACCCGCCGGGCTGACCTTGCAGATATGCGGGACTTTTTCCGCCACTGAATTGATCTGCGCCAGGGGATAATCGATGCAGGCTTCATTCGCCAATGCCAGGGTATGTAGAACGGTATTTGTCGAGCCACCCATTGCCATGTCGAGAGCGAAGGCATCGTCGATCGCTTCGGGAGTCACTATGTCACGAGGTTTGATATCCCGTTCCAATAAATTCAAGATCTGGGACGCAGCATGCCTGGCCAACTGCTCCCGTTCAGGGGTCTTTGCCAGCGCAGAACCGTTATAGGGGAGCGCCAACCCGAGTGCTTCCATCAGGCAGTTCATCGAATTCGCAGTAAACATCCCGGAACATGAACCGCAGGAGGGACAGGCAAACCTTTCCAGGGTGGTCAAACGTGCCTGGTCAATTTTGCCTGCCGAGAAAGCACCGACTCCTTCGAAGACCGAGATCAGGTCTATGGTCTCGCCTTCGGGAGTCTTGCCGGCTGCCATTGGGCCGCCCGAGACAAAGATGGTCGGTATATTAACCCGCATTGCTCCCAACAACATCCCGGGGACGATCTTGTCGCAATTTGGGATGCAGACCATGGCGTCGAACCGGTGTGCCTCGATCATGGTCTCCACACAATCCGCGATCAACTCGCGGGACGGCAGGGAGTATTTCATCCCCACATGTCCCATGGCGATGCCATCATCCACGCCGATGGTGTTGAACTCGAACGGAATACCGCCAGCCGCCCGTACGGCGTCTTTTATAAGTTTTCCGAATTCCTGCAAATGGACATGGCCGGGTACGATATCGACGTATGAATTGACAATTGCAATAAACGGCTTATCGAAATCCTCTTCCCGCATGCCGGTTGCACGCAGCAAGGCCCGGTGGGGCGCTTTTTCATAACCTTTTTTGATGGTATCTGATCGCATGGCTCTCTCTTTGTTCCCATTTGGTCGAAATGGGATGGGGTTGGGATATAACGAAAGAGCCGCTCTGTGGTCAGGGCGGCTCTTGTTTTTATTCCTTGGGTAAGTCTGCTTACTTTACCTTTACTGCTGCCATCCTAACCACAAATTGATCCTTAATAATAAGGACCGCAAGAAGTACTACAATAATAAGGGATACAGAAACAGGGTTCATGGCAGTATTTAGATTTCGTTCGATTATAGGCTTATTTATAAATTCGTCAAGGGGCAAAAATGGAAATTTACCGGAGATACCCTACGGGTACGATGTGAACAGAGATAAACGGAGATGAAAGAAGATTTATTTGAATCTTCCCGTTGTATAAGTTCATTCTGTCCTGCCAGCCAGAATAAATTGATGCCGATTTTATTTCAGGATAAGGTCTCACTACTCTCTTTTGAAGCGGGGATAGGAACCCAGCACTCGAAGCATTACTGCATATTCTCCGAGATGGTCGAGCGCTTTATCAACCTGACCTTCCCCGGTTGCGCCCAGGAAGTCAATATAAAACAAATACTCCCACGGTTTGCCAACCAGGGGGCGGGATTCGATCTTGGTCAAATCTATATCGCGCAGCGCAAAGACGCTCAGAGCTTTAAATAATGCGCCCGGTTGATTCTTCAAGGAAAACACGATCGAGGTCTTGGCTTCCGCGCTCGACACAACAGGTGCAAGGGCAATGCTCAGGAAGCGCGTATAGTTCTCAGGGTTGTCCTCTATGTCTTCTTCCAGGATCTGCATTCCATATAATTCGGCTGCCCTGTGCGACGCAATCGCGGCTGTGTCGCGCGCGCCGGATTCCTTGAGCATCTTAACGCTCCCCGCCGTATCGAAAACCGCCTCGGACTTTATCTTATGAGCCGTCAAATATCCTGCGCATTGGCCCAGGGCCTGAGGATGGCTGATCGCTTTTTTGATATCTGATTTCTTTACACCCGGCAGGGCGATCAAACAATGCCGCACGCGCAGATAATACTCGCCGGTGATATATAAATTGTTCCTCAACAACAGATCATAGTTCTGGTGGATGCTGCCTGCCAGCGAATTTTCAATCGGGATCAGGCCGGTCTCACATTTGCCCGAACTAACAGCCTGGAACAATAAATCAAACGATTCATACGGCACAGCCTGCACATCTCCAAAATATCCATAAATGGCCTGCTCGGAATAAGCCCCCGGCTCTCCTTGAAATGCTACCTGCATATTACCCTCCGGCTTTTTCAGCCCAATCCAGAATTGTCCTCATCCCTGTCTCCACATCCAACTCAGGAGCAGCAATCGTCATGCGGACGAAACCCTCACCTTGCTTACCAAACGCGGCACCGGGTACCAGCCCCACGCCGGCTTCTTCCAATAAACGTTCGCAGATTTCCAGCGAAGACATTCTCAATGCGCGCATATCCAGGAAATAGTAGAACGCGCCTCTAGGAGGGGAGGTGTGAACGGGCGATTCGCCAACATCACGCGCCACTTTCAAAACCATCTGACGTCGTTTCCCATATGCAGTACGCATATCGATTGCCGACTGCTGAACGCCTGCATCCGTCAGGGCAAAGGCGGCGGCTTTTTGGATAAATGGGGAAACACAAGTGATCGAGTTTTGTCCCGCCTTCAAAGCATTTTCAATCACCTGCGCCGGTGCGGCCAGATAACCAACCCGCCAACCGGTCATTGCATATGTTTTCGACAGACTGTGTACAAGGATGGTATGCTCTTTTGCACCTTCGAGCGCGGCAGTGCAGGTCGGCTTTTCGTCATAATATAAATTTTCGTAGACTTCGTCACTGATGACCCACAATTTGTGCGCGGCCGCGAAATCGTGCAGTTTTTGCAAATACTCCCGACTTGGATATACACCTGTAGGGTTGGACGGATAATTCAGCACGATTATGCGGGTCCTGGACGTCAGTGCTTTTTCCCAGGCTTCAAAGGTGGGTATGAATCCGTCGTCGACGTAGGCGGGCACGCGGATCACATTCCCGCGCAGCATCGTTGCCATGTTCACGTGGGTTGCCCAGGTGGGATCAGGGATCAACACATCATCGCCGGGATTCAGTACAGCTTGCATGGCGAGATAATAGGCATGGATGCCTCCATGCGTAACCAGCAATTCGCCATCCGGGTCATAGGACACGGCATTGTCGCGTTCGAGTTTTAGAGCGGCCGCACGCCGCATGTCCGGTGACCCACGGCTTGGTGCGTAATGAGTCAACCCGTCTTTCATGGATTGCAGCGCAACATCAAAGACCGCCGCCGGCGTGGAAAAATCCGGATCGCCGGTCTGCAGGCCGATGATCTTATGTCCCTGCGCTTTGAGCGCGGTGACGCGGTCGCCCATGGCAACGGTTGGGGATTGGCGGATCAATTCAAATTGCCGGTTCAGGTCCATGGGGTTATCCATTCCATAAAATTTCCGCATTATACCTCTTGTGGAAATATTGACCTCTACTAATCTGAGTGGTATAGTTGCGCCCAATATGAACTTTGCTTGCTCGTGCACTATGGGTACTACAGGTACTACCCGTCGGATTTCTTCGGGGTCGTTCCGTTTGTGCAGGGGTAGCAGCTAGATAACTCAGTTCGGAAGCAAAGCACAACAACATGCACCCCGCGAAAATGGGGTGCTTTTATTTTCTTTCTAAAGGAGGTCGAAAAGCATGGCACGCGAGAAATCATCTACGCAGGGCGTCCTGGTTATGAAGTTTGGCGGCACTTCTGTCGGCAGCACAAAAGCCATGGCAGGCGCCGTCCAAATCGTCAGTAAAGCCAAACCTGAATGGCAGTCGGTCATCGTTGTTACTTCTGCCCTTTCAGGTGTGACCAATTTGTTGCTCGACAGCGCTGAAAAGGCTGCGCAGGGCGATACTCAGGAATTATCGACAGCAGGAAAAAAATTACAAGCAACACATTTCGCGATTGCCGAGGAGTTGATCACAGATCCATCCAATCTGGCGGGGGTCAAAGAAGAAATTGCAGCTTTAATTGAAAGCTTCATTACTCTCTGCCGGGCTATTGCAGTACTGGGTGAGGCCACACCACGTGCACTGGATGCGGTAGCATCTTTGGGTGAAAGAATGAGCGTGCGGTTATTAGCTGCTGCTATCTCCGGGGCCGGTCTGGCCTCTACCTATGTGGAGGCGACCGATCTTATCATTACGAACCGCAACTTCCAAAATGCCCATCCCGATATTTCTGCTACAAAGCAAAAAACGCACCAAACCCTGGATCCCTTGCTGGCGCGGGGAGTCGTCCCCGTGGTAACCGGTTTTATAGGCGCCACACCTGAAGGCGTGGTTACCACATTGGGCCGCGGAGGGAGTGACTACTCGGCAGCGATCCTGGCGGCAGCCCTCTCGGCCGACGATGTCTGGATCTGGACGGATGTAAATGGCGTGATGACCGCCGATCCCCGACTGGTGAGCGAGGCGCGCACAATACCCAAAATTACCTACAGCGAAATTGCGGAACTGGCTTATTACGGTGCAAAAGTCCTTCATCCAAAAACGGTCCGCCCGGTCATCGATGCCGGCATCGGCCTCCGTATTTGCAATACGTTCAACCCGGAGCATCCCGGGACGCGGCTGGTGGGCAACGGGCAAACCACGAAGGTAAAACAAAAGCGGGACGAGGTGGTGAGAGCCGTCACCGCCATTCCTCTACAAAGATTGGTGACCATCGAAGGTCGTGGTATGTTAGGTGTGCCCGGCGTATCCGCACGCGCGTTTGCAGCCGTAGCCTCGACGGGGACCAGTGTGCCGCTGATCACGCAGGCATCCTCAGAGCAATCCATTTGTTTTGCGGTCCCTTCCGTATCTGCAAACGCGGTCGTTAAAGCCCTGAATAAAGTATTCATGAAGGAACTCGAGGATAGAGATATCGACCGCGTTTGGGTGACGGAAGATGTGACCATCGTTACCGTCGTGGGCATCGGCATGCGGACCACTCCGGGTGTCGCGGGTAAAATTTTCACCCAGTTAGGCAGCCGGGACATCAACGTGCTCGCCATTGCCCAGGGTTCATCTGAAGTATCCATCAGCATGGTCGTTGATCCCGGCGCAGCAGAAGCCGCCGTCAAGGCCTTGCATGAATTAATCATCAAATAAATAAAGGAGTTCTTATATGTCTTCCATCCCGATCCCCGTTGCCGTGCTCGGCGCCACCGGTTCCGTAGGCCAGCGATTTGTTTCTCTGCTCGATAACCATCCCTGGTTCAAGGTGATCGCATTAGCGGCTTCCGACCGGTCCATCGGTCAACCTTATTCGAAAGCCTGCCGATGGATCCTTTCCGAACCCATGCCCACCTGGGCACAGGATATGGTGGTAACACCGGTTACCCCGGAAGCCATCAAAGCCCGGATCGTTTTTTCTGCGCTGCCTGCCAGCCTGGCAAAGGATATCGAACCTGAGTTTGCTTCCGCCGGATTCGCTGTTTGCTCAAACGCTTCGTCTTATCGCCGCGAGCCGGACGTACCTCTCCTGCTGCCTGAGATCAATGCAGATCACATTTCCGTAATCCGCCAGCAGCGAAAGCAACGCGGGTGGAGCGGCTGCATTCTCACCAATCCAAACTGTACCAGCACGGGATTGACCATTGCCCTTAAAGCCCTTGATAATTCATTTGGCATCAAACGCGTATTTGTCGTTTCGTTACAGGCGCTATCAGGTGCGGGATATCCCGGCATCCCCTCACTCGACATCATCGATAATGTGGTCCCTTTTATAGGTGGGGAGGAGGATAAGGTGGAATGGGAACCGCGCAAGATGCTCGGCAAACTCGTCGATACGAACATCGAACTTGCAGATATAAAATTTTCCGCCCATACCAACCGCGTGGCAGTTGCAGACGGACATATCGTTTGTGCAAGCGTGGAACTGGATGCCCCTGTCCTCCCGGAGGCAGCTGCGCGTGCCATGACTGAATACCAGGCTCCCGCTTCGGCCCGCGAACTTCCTTCCACGCCCAAGCCGGTGATCGTTGTCCGTGACGAAGCCGACCGTCCCCAGCCGCGCCTCGACCGCATGACGGGTAAGGGCATGACGACTGTTGTCGGACGACTACGTCCTGATCCTTTATTCCATCTCAAGTTTGTTGTGTTATCGCACAACACCATCCGCGGCGCGGCAGGCGGCTCGATCTATAATGCCGAATTGCTTGTACAGGAAGGATTGTTATAAGAGATCTTTAAGACGGTCTGAAGAATTCTGAAAAAAGGATAGGCACAAGGTGTATGCCCTGTGCCTATCCTTTTTTCGGCTATTTCATGAACATTCTCAATTTGAATGTTCAAACATTATCAATTACACATGACACTTGACACGTAGCGCCCGCCGTACAGAACATTATAATCATCCCGTGTTTGCAAAAGTTTTTAAAAGCTCCGTCCCGAAGGAATATCGCGCCAATTTTTACCATCTTTATTTTGACATGGGCTGGTACGGAGTCCTGGCAGGATCGTCCATCAACTTCCTGAAAATTTATGCTGCCCGCCTGGGGGGCAACGGCTTTCAGATCGGTATGCTCGACGCCAGCGCTGCGCTGGTGGGTCTCACGCTTGCCATTCCTGCCGGCCACTGGATCGTGAAACGACCTATCGGCAAGGCGATCTTCTGGACCTCCGTGGTCTACCGGCTGGGATTCCTTCTCTGGGTTTTGCTTCCGTGGCTTTTTAATTATTCAGGACAAGTATGGGCATTGATCGCCCTTGCATTTCTTATGGCGATCCCTCTCACGCCTCTTAATGTTGGTTTCAACGCCTTATTCGCAACATCGGTACCGGAGGAATACCGCGCTCATGTGGCAGGTGTCCGGAATATTCTATTATCGGTGACTTTTATACTCACTTCACTCCTATGCGGTTATTTACTCGACCACTGGGCCTTCCCAATCGGATATCAATTCGTTTTCGCGATTGGATTTTTCGGCGCAGCGATGAGCAGTGTGCATCTTTACTTTATTAAGCCGCTGCCGTCCCTGGAAGTAAACCAGAATGTAACAGAGTCCATACCAGACGGCGATGTCATTAAATCGCATACAGGGCAAACCTTTTCTTCAGTCATCCGCGCCGATATCTGGTCAACACGCTTCCGTAATGTCCTGCTGGTATTGATGTGTTTTCACTTGTCGCAATACCTTGCTCTGCCCGTGTTTCCACTGTTCCAGGTTGATAAACTCCATCTCACGGACGACCAGATCGGGATTGGGTCTGCACTATTCTATTTCATTATGCTTATTGGCTCGACACAGCTACGGGTCGTCGTTCATAAAATTGGCAATCGAACGGTGACCGCCATGGGCGTGATCGGTATGTCCTTATATCCTTTCTTGATGGCCCTCTCAAAGACGCCACTCGATTTTTACATCCTCTCGGCTGTAGGCGGCCTAAGCTGGGCATTGGTAGGCGGAGCCTATGCCAACTATATGCTCGAACGCATGCCTGCTCACGACCGGCCGGCATATCTGGCGTGGTATACCGTAGTCCTGAACGCCAGCATACTGGCCGGATCCCTTCTCGGTCCATTGATCGCCAGCCAGATCGGCCTGGTAGACGGATTGTTGGTATTTGCCGCTGCCCGTTTCCTGGCCGGTATTGCGATCTGGAAATGGGGCTGAACGATCCGTGAAAAATCCAAAGCCAGGTGGTGCTTCTGCCTGGATAGCTGCCAACGACTATTAAAGGAGTAAAATGAAAATCGATGTCGGAGGAAGTAAAGGTTGTAGCGACCAACCGTAAGGCTGGTTTTGAATATTTCCTGCTCGAAAAATTTGAAGCGGGCCTGGCTCTGCGGGGCAGCGAGATCAAGTCTGTCCGCGCGGGGCAGGTGAGCCTGGCCGAATCGTATGTGGATATCGAAAATGGACGGGATGCCTGGCTGGTCGAAGCACATATCGCACCCTACGTCCAGGCGAACCGCAATAACCATGACCCGAAACGCAAACGACGCCTGCTCCTGCATAAGAAACAGATCCGTGAACTTTGGAATGCGGTTCGAATGAAGGGAATGACGATCGTCCCTACGCAGGTTTACATCAAAGATGGACGCGCCAAGATCGAGATTGCACTGGCGCGGGGCAAGAAGGCGTATGATAAACGTGCCGTGATCGCCAAACGCGATCAGGCACGTGAGCAAGAACGCGAATCGAGAGTGAGATAGTTTTCGATCTGGAACAGCGGGTGGAAAAACGCGATCAAACCACCAAACCTTAAAAACCAACATGTCCCAACCCTACACGATCGGCGGGATCAATTATCTTCCGGAGGATCAGAAACGCAAAATTTATTGTGACGTATTCCCACGCGAACTGTTGGAGCGGTTTAACCTGCCGCGATCATTGATCGATTCCCAGGGGCGTTCCCTCCTTCAGGCTTCATGGGCACCCGGTAATCCATCGGTGGAATTGGCCATTTTCCATCGAGCTGATTTTCCGGACCCGATCTTATACGGCCATTTGACGGATACGGTGAACGGCCAGGTCCATATTTTGCTTTACATTTTGAACGATCCTGAGTCTCCGCGCTTTGACGTGGACAGAATGCCCGATGGCCGTTCCACCAAATTCGGTACCCAAGTGCGTAACATCCAGGCCGAGACGGAAGCGCTCGAAGCCGGACTGTCGCCTGGACAGGTGCGCCACGGCCTGCGTCTTTTGAGCCCGGCCATCACTGCCTTTGAGAAATTTGTAACGGCGCTTGGCCATGACCTGTATTTCGTCGAACCGTTGTATTACCATAATGCTGTGATCTTCGAACGCTATGGCTTTGCCTACCAACAGGGACGCAGATTGATGGAACGCGTTCAGGCCGGGTTTTCAGAGGGAGGTGATCTGTTGAAGCGGCTTGATGATTCGCCGTTCCGATCTGCGAGTGCGGAGAAAAGCATTCGTTTGCGATCATGGGCGATCCACGACGGATTACTGGGTGAACCCTTCACGAATGTCACCATGTATAAACATGTCGGTAAACATGCAGGGACCAACACAACGGCCGGTACAGAATGGTAAGACCCACCTTTGACTTGAAAGTCTATTAAAAAAAGAGCGGGGAGGGAATCACCGCGCAGTATGCGGACCTATCATTCGTGAACAATAAAAAAAGACCGTGCAAAAGACGGTCTTTTCATTAAGGTAGCGGGGGCAGGACTTGAACCTGCGACCTTCGGGTTATGAGCCCGACGAGCTGCCACTGCTCCACCCCGCAACGAAGTCCGACGACTATACCAGATTTGGAGGACAGCGTCAAGCTGGCTTATGTAAATCCCTTTGCGTGCCTTGATGACTTAATATACATAAACCAAAGTCCTCTTCACAAGATTACCGATTCCATGGTAAAAACGGCGAATGTTAAAGACAATTTCAGGGTTGACAGTTTTCGTTAAGATTTGGTGTATAATGAAATTACCCTTTAGTTCTGAAGATATAATTATTTGAAATCATCTGCCATATACATGACTGAATCTCTCTTAGTCATAGAAGGTCGACACGCCGATATCCCTTCTTTTGCAACTGAATTGCAGAAGAAGGGTTTTGAAGTACATACTGCAACAAGTGGGAGTGTCGCTGTTAATCGCCTAGAAAAAATTAATCCAAGCCTGGTTGTCGTCAACGCAGCCTCACTGCGCAGTACCGGTATTCGCATTTGTCAATCCATTCGAGATAAAAACCCGAAGTATCCCATCATCCTGGTGCTTGCGAAGGAAGCCAAGGTTGGTAAAGATGTTGCAGATGCGGTGCTGGTGCTGCCATTCACCGCTCAGAAACTGGCGAACCGCATCAGGCCGCTTCTGCCCGGCGATGGAAAGAACGTTCTACACGTTGGCCCGCTCCGTCTCGATACGGAACACCGCCGCGTGAAATGCCTCGGTAAAAACGCAAAGCTTACCCCCCGGCTTGTAATGCTCCTGCAACTCCTAATGGATAAACACGGAGAAGTTGTGGAACGCGAGGCTTTATTTAAAAAAGTTTGGGATACCAATTACACAGGCGATACACGCACGCTGGACGTGCATATATCGTGGCTACGGCGCGCCATCGAACTCGACCCACTCAAACCGAAATTCCTGAAGACGATCCGCGGCGTCGGATACCGATTAGACGTATAACTCTCGTTGAAGCAATTCGCCTTTGACCGTCACCAACCGGATGCACATATTGCGTCCGGTTTTGATTTTGATTTCATGGGCGAGCTCGCCGCTTCTAATCGGGCGTTGAGCCTGCGCCGCGCTCCTAAAGATCGTTCCATCCCAGCCTGGATCAACTTCCCAGTAATCAAATTCGAGGCTGTTCTTAATACTAACCGACCCAGGCAGGATGTTAAATTTTATTTTTGATGAATCCGCGAGGGGAAAACAGAATGCCGCCTGCCGTTCGAGTGTAAAAGCCTCAATGGGCAAACTGCTCAATCGCAGACGAGTAGTATGCAGGGCGCGGAAGGTAATATCGGATGCGATGAACTTTCTCCCTAGCCGCGCCGCGACAGACGGGGTTGTCCCTGAACCGCAGAAAAAGTCCGCAACAAGGTCGCCGGGATTGGACGATGCCAGGATGATGCGCTCCAGCAGGCCTTCCGGTTTTTGGGTCGGATAACCGGTCCGTTGGCTGTGGAGTCGAGCTACAACCGGGAAATACCACCAATCTTCAGGGACTTTGCCGCGTTCCAAATCAGGAACTTTACCAAAGCCTGCCTTGGGGCTGGCTTTAAAAGTCAACACGGTGGAGGGATTATATGGCTCCCGGACGGCATCGGCATTGAATGTATAATCGCCGCCTTTCACATACGCAAGGATCGTATCGTGTTTGCGGTTAAACGCGCGGCGGATCGGTGATGGGCCGTGATATGTCCAAATGATCTCATTCAGCAGGTGGTCGGCACCAAATATCTCGTCCAATAAAATACGGGCGTAAGAATTCGCATGCCAGTCAAGGTGAAGATAAAAAGATCCATTCGGAGCCAGCAAACGGTACATTAAAGCAAATCGCTGATACAAAAAATCAAGATAGGCGTCGAGATTGGGCCAGGAATCCTGATAGCCTTCTGCCAAAGTCCATTCTTCAGGTTTACGCGAGTCCTCGCCGCGTCCAATTCGAGTGGAATATTTGCGGTTGGTAAAAAAAGGTGGATCCGCATAAATGAGATTAATACGGCCCTCGTATTCGGGCAGCAGCGCGGCCATTACGGATAAATTATCCCCCAGAATGAGGCGGTTTCCAGGAATGCCGTCGGGGTAACCGATCCCATCCGGGTAGATAATCGAATCTTTTATTAAAACAGCTTTTTGAGGGTCTGAAAGATGTTTGTCGGGCCAGGTCAGCAGGGGCATATTAATAGTGTATTTCCACGCCGGTGCCCAACCCTGGGGTGTTAACCGCGTCATACTTGGAAATTGGCCGGAGCCAGCGAAACAGCCATTTGGCTTCGCTCGTCCGCATATTAATACAGCCATGACTCATAGGCGTTCCGAAATTTTCGTGCCAGTACGTGCCGTGGAAGGCCTGACCATCGCCGGTGAAGAAAGATGTCCAGGGGACGCCAGGCAGTTCATAGCCGTCAATGCCTGCGAACAGGTCGCCATTCCCCATGTGTTTGGAAGGTGTCTTTGGATCGATATTAAACTTGCCGGTCGATGTGGAAGTTAAAGGGCCTGGCAGACCGGATGAAATGTTGGTTTGAAAGACAACATTTCCGAATTCATACGCCATCAAGGACTGGGTAGTCAGGTTGACCTCGACATGTTTGGATTCCCATGGAATTTCAGGTGAAATAGGGGTTAATTCATCCGCCGGGATCTCCCGCAGACCATAAGCCGGAACATGGTATGGATAACCGATCAATTCGTCGAAGATACGATACCAAGGCCCCTGATACCAGGGTACGTTGGGTCCATCTTCAACGGCAGTTACCCAGTGTACAGATTCTGAATATAAGAGGAACCCGAGCTCCGTCCAATTACTAAATTTTGTGTAGCGCCAGACAGGAACCCACGGAACAGTAACTTCAGCCAACACTTTTGTCCCTTCGGGCAGGGAGGCTATGGGTTGATTGTAGTCGAGCTTGACCCTTTGGACGCGGTCGCGATGTATGAATCCGCCCCAGACACGATACCAGACCGGGTTGTATTTGGGTTCATCGGCGACCACTTGCTCGTAAACATGAATCAACTCATCCCGGTCACACCACCTGTAAATGGCGCTCTTAGAGGATGGCTCGACGTTTACACTGATCGTTTTTGGAGCGCCGGCGACGCGGATCAGGTCGCTATCATCAAAATCGGTTAAGTATGTTGGGCCAAGCGAAACATCAGGCGTAAAATGCCTGAAGGCCAAACCAGCCAAACCGAGACCGCCTACTTTAAGGAAATCACGTCGTGAGAAACGATAAGACATCCAAAGAATTGTACACTAAAGCTAATTTCAAGGTGACCGCATTCTGAGAAAGTATTTATTTTATGGGAATTCATCGGGGATACCTTGCGGGCAGGATGTAAACAGAGATTTTTTAGGACGTTTTACGATGGGGCTGTGAGTAATTACAAAAAAACTGCCCCATACGCGCGTATGGGGCAGTGGGTTATTCCATTTTTATTTATACTTCGACCGGAGCTGGGATCATATCCTTGAGGATGATCTCAAGCGCCATGGTATGTCCACAACGTTGGTGGGTGATAAAGAACTCGCAATCGCACTGGAATTTACCGTCCTCAAACTTTACTTTATGATTGTTGTTTTCACCGTGGAAAGTCAAATCGAACGAATCGAAGCGGAAGCGATCATGTTCCTCGGCGTACCGTTTGGCTTTCTCTATCTTTCCGATCATTCCAGAATCCATCTTTCAGTCTCCTTTCGGAAATGAAATAAAAAAAGGCACGCGTACATACGCGTGCCTTTCTTATTTAACCATCTGACTGCTTATTTGTAACCACTCGCATAAGCCGAATTCCTATGGATTGAGTATAGCCAGATTCAAGGGACGAGTCAACCGCCAAAATGAAATTATTAATGTATTCGTATGGCAACTGTAGGGTATTCAATGAACCTATACGAATTCGGTCTTATCGATGCGGTTAAGAATCCAAAACTGATTTTCGCAAATCTAATCGGCTGGCGAACCTGCCTGGACAGGTTCATCGCCGTTATATCGAAGAAGTATTGGCCAGCGGGCCGCGATCAGGATAACGATCAGGATGGTCCCAATGCCTCCGCTAATAATGGCAAATGGCACGCCAAACCCCTGGGCTGCCGCGCCGGCTTCGATCTCGCCCAACTGCGGACCGCCCATGAAGAAGATCTGGTTGACACCGGTCATTCGTCCGCGGATCGAATCGGGAGTATTCAGATTGCGGATCGTGTTTCGGATGATGGTGCTGACGGAATCTGCTGCGCCTGTTATAACCAATGCCAGAAAAATAATGGCATAAAGGCGAGAGATGCCGAACAGGATGGTCGCCAACCCAAAGACCACCACCGAGAATATCAAAAATTGTCCCTGGCGGCGAATGTTATTGAATTGGGAAATAATCAGGCCGACCAGCACGGCTCCGACAGAAGGGGCAGCGGCCAGCCAGCCATACGCCACCTCCCCAATGTGGAGGATATATTGGGAAAAATAGGGCAGCAACGTGTTGGCGGATGCAAAAAAGGTGGCAAAGAAATCCAGGATCATGCTGGATAAGATCAACGGCTGGCTGCGAATGAATCGGATTCCATCGCGAATATCGATAAGAGCGGCCTTGAAGCCTTTTTCGGCGATACTCCGCTGTTGAGGCACGCTGCCCATGGCGGCCAATGCGAAAATGACCGCCAGAAAAGAAAATGCATTAATAAAATAGGCATATGCCTGACCTAAATAACCGATCACAACGCCGCTTAATGCCGGGCCAACAATCGCGCCTACGCTGAAGGCAATGGATTGTAGTGAGAAGGCATTGGGTAGATCTTCGCGCGGCACCAGGTTCGGCACCAGAGATTGACGAGCGGGCAGGTCGAATGCCTGGGCGGAGGCCTGGATGGCCGAAAGCACGTAAATATGCCAAATTTGAATAACGCCGATCAGGGTCAGTATACCGAGCGCAAATGAAACGAGCAGGGAGATGCTTTGAGTAAGAAACAGGACCGTGCGCCGGTTGGCTCGATCTGCGACCAACCCGCCGATCAAAGAAAAACATAACACGGCTCCGAAGCGTACCCCGCCTACGATGCTAACTGCAATCGGGGCCTTGCTCAACTGGCTGATATGCCAGAACAAGGCCCATTGCTGCATCTGTGACCCGATCATGGAAATGATCAAGCCGACCCAGATCAAGGTAAACTGGCGGTGTTTAAGTGCCGGTGGGATATGGATCATTATTACTGTGCAATTCCTTTATCGAATTACAATAAAAAAAGGCAAGGCATATTTCCCTTGCCTCCGGTTACCACTTGACGTAAAAAAGGATCAGGTACCCCAGTCACGTAGATAGAGGAAATCGTATCCTACCGTTCTTGTGCTCACCTTGGCAATGATCGGCATCATCCGTTTATATTGACTACGACGTATGCGGTTGATGATGGTTTCGACGAATGTCTTTTCAAAGCCTGCTTCCACGCAGTCTTCCAAAATACAGCGTTGGTCGACCAACAAGTAAAGCAGCTTGTCCACTTCTTCATAAGTAAACCCAAGTTCAGTTTCATCCGTTTGGCCCTGCCACAAATCCGCGGAGGGTGGCTTTTCGAGGACGTTTTTCGGAATTTTCAATGCGGCGGCCAGCTGCCGCAACTGGGTCTTATACAGATCGCCGATCGGATTAATCGCGGAGGCCATGTCACCCCACAATGTGGTGTACCCCAGCAGGATTTCCGTTTTATTGCTGGTCCCCACCACAAGTCCCTTGAAGGCTTCTGATTGATCGTACAAGACGATCATACGAGCGCGTGCCATCAGATTGCCTTTACGCAAGTTTGACATATTCGGCTCGCGCTGGATAACCGGCTCGATCATCGGCGTAATATCAATCGTATCCATCCGGACACCAAGACCCTGAGCGGTTTTTTCGGCATCCACCAATGAATCGGAAGATGACGATTTATAAGGCATGCGGACTGCCAGCACATTCTGAGGGCCCAGAGCCTCGGCGGCCAAGGCACACGAAACAGCAGAGTCGATCCCGCCCGAAAGGCCGATAATTGCCCGCGTAAAACCCACCCGGCTTATTTCGCTCTTCAGAAAACCGGTAAGAATTTTGAGTGTAAGATCGGTGTTGATATTGAGGTCGGTTTTCATTTGGAGAGGATGCGGTTAAGTTCTTTCTGTACAAGGTCTGCACGCTCATCGCGCAGCAAGGGAATGCGTGAACGCGTCAGGTGGAGTTGATTCAAATCGAGGTCGGCCATGGTCAGCGCCTCCTCGTAATAAGGACCGTGCGCAATCCGCTCGCCGTTCGGGTCGAAAACAGTGACGCCACCCCAGAAGTTAAAACCATCTTCATAGCCAACGCGGTTGCTGTGAGCCACGAAATTGGTAAACAAGTTGGCATAAGCCTGCGTAACGCCTTCCACCCACCAGGCCGTCTGCAGTTTGTCATGCTCGTTCAAACCACGGCCCGGTGATGCGGATGAGAACAACAGAAGGTCGGCGCCATCCAACCAGAGAAGATAAGGCGGAGAGGCATGCCAGAAATCCTCGCAGATCAGCATGCCGACGCGGCCAAAACGTGTATCGAATGCGCGCAGGGAATCGCCGCGCGTGAAGAATCGGCCCTCATCGAAAAGGGCGTACGTGGGC
>CAZPCR010000011.1:0-21079 GCA_964585035.1 uncultured Anaerolineaceae bacterium | reverse complement strand
GGGTAAAAAAAAAGGCAGGCGGGTAGCCTCGACGGAGGAACGGCTGCTGGCAGCACAAGCTGAGTTCCTTTCGGCCGCACCGCCGATCCATGGGCAGGAAAACGCAGGAATTTCTCACACACCTGATATAAGCGGCGCAGGACAGGCTGAACAACCTCCGATACTTGAACCAATTCCAGACGAAATAAAAACCGGATCCGAACCCGTTCAATTTGCGGTTAATTCCCCGAAGCCTGAGCTTGGGTGGCTTAACTTTCTAAAAAGCTCTTTCGCCAAAATTAAACGTTTGATAATTAAACAGCCAGTTCCGCCTTCGGAGAGTAACGAGGATGCTCTCCCGCAGGAGAAGGCGGAACTCAATACACCGGCGAGGTCTAACGCGCAGGATTTTAATCCCACCCCGCCCATGGAAGATGACACGGCAAAATCATCTGACGAGATCTTTACGGAGATAGGCCAGCAGCTCCGTAATCGTCGTGAAATGCTTAGCCTGACCTATGAGGAGGTTGAGCGTCACACGCGTGTTCGGGCGGTGTTTTTGAAAGCTTTGGAAGATGGCGCATTGGAGGATATGCCATCTCCTGTACAGACTCGCGGTATCCTTGCCAATTACGCGGCATTTCTCGACCTCGATGCGGATACGATCCTCTTAAGGTTCGCAGATGGGCTGCAAGCCCGTCATCGGGAAAGGAAGCCGGAACAGCCCACACGCAGCAGGTCACGGATGACTGTGAATACCAGCCTGCCTCCGTTGCGAAGCTTTATTGCCAGCGACCTGCTTTTTGGCGGAGGCATGGCAATCATGCTTTTTCTTTTTGCGATCTGGGGAATTGGCCGTGTAATGACAGTCCGTTCCGCCTCAAACCCACAGGCCACTTCGCCCTCCATTTCTGATGTCTTGGCCGGGACGCCTCTTGCGACAATTCCGCAGGAGGTGACCCTTATTCCTGCCCAGCAGACCTCGCAGGCTTCGACTCCGGAGTTTACGCCCACGTTCGTTTTGGAAACATTGGGGCCGAATGTAAATGTACAATTAAACATAACCTCTATTGAGCAGACTTTTATGCGCGTGATCGTGGACGGAAAAGAGCAGTTTGATGGACGTACAATTTCTGGGACCGATTATCCTTATCAGGCGAAAGACCAGGTTGAAATATTGGTTGGGAATGCGGCGGGTCTTAGAGTCACGTATAATGGACGTGACCTTGGCCTGATGGGAGGCTTCGGCGAAGTTATTGACCGCGTCTATACTTCCAAAGGCGTTGTTACACCCACCTCTACCCAACCACCGACCTCCACTGTTACACCGAGGATCAGCGTTACTCCGACAGAATCCTCGACTCCGACCCCCACGGTTACACCCTCACCGAAATCTGGAGAATGAACTTGCCTGCAAATACTTTTCATCTCGTTTCGCTTGGCTGTGCAAAAAATACGGTTGATTCTGATTCAATGGCGCAATTATTGTTACGCGATGGGTATCGCGCCGTTGAAGATCCTGCCAAAGCAAAGGTTCTGATTGTCAATACCTGTGGTTTTATCGGTCCGTCCAAACAAGAGTCCCTTGATGTTTTGCGTGAATTAGCCGCTGGTAAACGAAATGGTCAGGTATTGATCGCGGCTGGCTGCCTTACACAACGCTACGGGGTTGAAATTGCAAAACAGGTCCCTGGAATAGATGGGATGCTCGGTACGCGTCGTTGGATGGACATCCTGCAGGTTGTAAATGAACTTCGTAAAGGTCCACATCCTGAGGTGCTTTATCATCTGCCTACTGAGGCCGCTACCGTGGGTACCGATGAAAGTGGAGCCATCCGGGCCAGCGTGGCCGGCGGCTCGGCGTATCTTAAAATTGCAGATGGTTGCCGTCGCCCTTGCGCTTTCTGTGCCATCCCATTGATAAAAGGAACGGCGGTCAGCCGCCCGATTGCAACGATCATCGCGGAAGCCCAACGGCTGCGCGATTCCGGTGTACGCGAGCTGATTTTGATAGCGCAGGACACCACCGATTATGGCCACGACTTGGGTATCAAGGATGGTCTGGCGGTTTTGCTTGAACAACTGACGGAGTCTGTTCCCGATATGGATTGGATCCGTATCATGTATGCGTTTCCGGGTTATGTTACCGACCACCTGATAGAAGTGATGGCGACGCGCAAACAGATCTTGCCCTACCTCGATATGCCGCTTCAACATGCGCATCCGAAGACTCTTTATCGCATGCGACGCCCATCGAATATCGAATGGGTGCACAAGACGCTTGGTAAAATGCGCACATCCATTGCCGACCTTGCCATCCGCACGACTTTTATTGTTGGATATCCCGGTGAGACGGAGGAAGAGTTCCAGGCCTTGATGGATTTTGTGAAAGAGATCCGCTTCGACCGCGTTGGGGCATTCCATTTCTCTTTCGAGCCAGGGACTACATCTGAACCTCTTGGTGATGATGTGCCTTCTGAAGTCAAACAGGAACGGTATGAACGCCTGATGGAGCTCCAGCAGAACATTTCGCTTCAGATCAATCAATCTTATGTCGGCAAAAAGCTGGATGTTTTGATCGAAGGCTGCGATAACGGGCTTGCCATTGGCCGTTCGTATCGCGACGCACCGGAAATAGATGGGCTGGTTGTTATCGAGGCCGATGCTCCGATAGGCGAGATCGTCCCTGTCAGGATCTCGGGTGCGATGGCTTATGATTTGACAGGGATGCCAGTTCAATTCGATAAAACTCCAGGTCTTACTAAATTGGCAGACCTTTCGATCATGAATAAATAATTTCTTAAAGAAAATCTTCAAAAAATAGACAGGTGCATTGCCGCACATGTCTATTTTTTTGATTTTTTCTGTATTTACGCTGTTCTTGCAATGGCCGTAGCCAGCAAAATGAGTGCAGCTAGTATCAGGCTGACTCGTAGCAAGGTTTTCTCGCGGCGTTGCAGCTTTGCTATTTCTTCCTCGTTGATTTTATCTTTTCTCAGCAGCGCGCGGCGGATGGCAGGCAGGACTTCCCATGTATGTATGGCGCTGACGACGATCAGGATGGCGACTAATACTTGTTTTGTCAGGATCGCCAGCGACCATTGATTGCTGGTGGATAGAAATCCGTTGTAATGGACGTTGACGCTCATCTGTAACAAGCCCGTTACCACCAGTAAACTAATGCTGAACCATGCAATGGGTTCCAGCCGCTTGTGGATGGCCTCTATGAAGACCAACTGGTCGATCGGTTTAAGCGAGCGCGTGGCAGACGGCAGGATCAACAGCGAAATGGATACAAGGCTGCCGATCCACGTTACAACGGCTAGGAAATGTAGCCAATACGTTAGCGTAATGGCCCAGGTGGGGACGGTTGGCATTCTTTATGGTGTTGGCGTTTCAGAAGGTACTGCAGTGGGAGGTACAGCTGTATCTGCTGGTTTTGACGTAGGTACACTTCCAGTAGGTGCCTCTACCGTAGCCCCAGCAGTCGCGGGAACTTCGGTCGCAGGATAACACTGCTGGGTAGCTTGGTTTGAGCCTTTAGCGGCGGCGGCGTCAAGATTACCGATAGCCTGCGCAGCCTGGTATTGCTTATAAGCCTCGCAATATTGGCCCTGACTCACTAATTGATCGCCATATCGCATCAACGCAATTTGATACCGTTGGCCCGCGTTCATCGTTCCATCGCATAGAGACGGATAGCCGGGAGCCACCTGCGCCAAGGAAGCCACCGATTGCTGCCAATTAACACCGAAGAAGCTGGCGGCATTGATGTAATCCCTTGCGGCCGCACGCAGGCCGTTGGCATCCCGGTCAAGGGGCGCGAAACGCTCCGCCAGACTCAATTCATAGATGCCGGTTTCCAGGTTGCATTGCTGCTGTATCATGTTCACGCCGTAGTTTCGGAGTGTATAGTAATACATCCCGTCTACTTGCGAGGTATTGTAATTTCGGTCCTGTTTGCGAAGTTGGTCCAGTTCGGTCAAAGCATTAGCCCAATTTCCGGCAGCGATCAATTGTTGGGCGGTCGCGAACAGGCTTTGTTCGCCGCGCATGTCAGGGGTTGAGGTGGGGACTGCCGTCGGTGTCGCCGTCGGGATCGACATCTGTACCAGCACTTTGGCTAATTCGGCTTGCGCGCCGGGGTACGATGGATCGTTCTGGATTATGTAATCCAGGCGTTCTTTGGCTGACTCATAGCGCCCGAACTGCTCATCTACAAGTGTGTACTGATATTGCTGGGATAGTTGCTGGCTTGTAAGCTGGGATTGGGTGTCGACCCGGTTTTTGACTCCGCTCTCGTAACCGCCTAACCCGCCCAGAAATAGCAAAACGATCACTCCCAGGATGCTGAGGAGGATGGGCCGCCAGTGCCGGGCCTTCTTCACAGGTTTGATGGGTTGGGTATCATCTTCTTTAATGGGTTGAAGCGGTTGTGTGTTGCCGGTGTGTTCAGACATGGGCGCAATTATACCGCTTCATCACATGTTAAAAAGCATGCGGACTTCGCGCCAGATAAAGGGAAGCGAGGCCAGTCCACCCGCTAAAATCCCGGCGAATGTTTTTATAAGGGTAGGGTAGGGCAGGGTATTAAATATAACCATGGTAACAACCCCCGCTATTATGGCAGACGCCAATGCTCGCAATGCGGTATTCCCTACTTGTAATATTCCCGGATAACGGCGGTTCATTATGGCGAGAAGCACGATCGCCTGGGTTGTAAATGTCAAAGCGGCAGATAATGGGATTCCCGCCAGGCCGATGATCGGGGATAGGATCAAAGACAATAGAACAAACGCTACGGTTTGAATTAACGCAGCTACCAAAGGCGTCCGGGTATTCTGGTTTGCGTAAAAAGAGCGCACTGCCACTTCCAGCCACGTATCACCGACCAGTCCTATCAGGAACGCCCAGGTGCAGGCAGTCAATAGGTCCAAACGGGAAGCGTCGTAACCAAAAAAGCTCTGTGCTAAAGGTCTGACGCATAATGCCAGCAGCACTGCTGCCGGCAGGCATAGTGCCAGCATTACTTGCAAAGCCCGGCTGACAGTTTTTGTAAAGTCATCTTTTTGGCCGTGGTTGATGAACTCTGCCAGCGTAGGCAGCAGCGCCACGGCCAGGGCTGTGCCGATAATGGTTTCAGGTACCTGTTCGATCGTCCAACCCAAATTCATGGCACCCACACCGACCGTGTTGAAGTGGGAAGCCAGGTTGTCACGGGCTACAAAATAGGCTTGTATGCAAGCCATGGTAAGGACGCGCGGTCCGAGAAGGATCAATACCCGTTGGACACCGATGCTTTTCCATTCGATAACCGGCACCCAGTGGAACTGATAACGGATCAAGCCCGGCACCTGGATCAACAAATGAAAAACAGAGCCAATGATCACGCCGTAAACCAACCCGTATAGCCCCATCCCGAAAGCCGGGAGTTGGATCGGGCCAATGTGAAGTCCGACGCTTGGGCTGAGGATCATGACCCCAAAGATCTGTCCCAGGTTATATAAAATGGGCGCCAGGGCTGGCAGGAAAAAATGCTGGTTCGCCTGCAGGCCCGCCATGACTAATCCGCTTATCGAGAAAATGACTATGGCAACCAGATCGATGCGCATTAAGGAGGCTGTCAATGCCTGGTTCGCGGGTGTGAAACCCGGGGCGATCACATAACGCACCAGAGGTTGTGTCAGCGGGATGATGATCAATGAAGCTCCGCCGGTGATCACGAACGCCAGGTTGATGATCCTCGAAAACAGATCCCAGGCTTCGCGGCGTCCCTGCTTATCGAGATATTCAGTTAAGACCGGTATGAACGCCATCCCCAAGGCCCCGCCGGAGAGTAGCGCGGAAAGATAATCGGGAATGTTGTTTGCCGCCCCGAAAATACCCATTCCGTCGAGGCCTACGATCTTATTGAATAGCAGTGTCTTGCCAAAGGCCGTTAACTTATCCAGGGCGAAGAAGAAGCTTAGCAAAAGCGAGGTGCGGGTTAGGAATGATAATTTATTCATCGAGGATTCAAAGGGTAGATCGATTTATATTGTCGGCTAAAAAGTGCCTTTATATTGACCGCCATCAACACCCAGCATTGCACCGGTGATGTAGGAAGCGGCAGGGGATAACAGGAAGGCTGCTGCATTGGCAAATTCTTCCGGGCGGCCGATCCGGCCAAAGACGCTGTTCCGGGCATCTTTGGCGTTTTCTTCGTCAACGCTTGTGCCGTTATGTTGGGCGCGGAAGGTGTGAAGTTCGCGAATGCGGTCCGTATCGATCGTCCCAGGCAGGATCGAATTAAAGCGGATGCCTTCGCCGCCCAGTTCGAGTGCCAGGCTCTTCGTCAATCCAATTGTTGCAAGCCGGATGCTGTTTGACAGGACCAAATTAGCCACTGGCTGTCTTACCGTGTAGGATGTCATGGTAAGAACGCTTGCCGCGCTTGACTTTTTCAAATGTGGCAGGGCTGCCCGGATCAACCGGACATGGCTCAGGAAAGATAAATGAACTGCCTTTTCCCACATGGCATCATCGAACGATTCAAAAGCACCTGCGGGTGGTCCCCCGGCATTCGTGACCAGAAGGTCGAGTCCTCCTAGGGCTTTAACGGCTTGCGTGATCAATAAGTCCGCCACAGACGGATCACTCACATCACCTGCCAAACCTACTACCGAAGCACCGGTCTCCTTGGCAATCGTCCTGGCTGCGTCTTTGATCTTTTTCTCATCGCGGCTGTTGATCGCAACCTTGCAGCCTTCCTTTGCGAGGACCATTGCGGTTGCATATCCCAGCCCTCGTGAAGCCCCCGCGACGAGGGCTCGTTTTTCACCAAGTCCTAAATCCATTTTTTCTCCTTTTCATAACAATGGACCTTTTTGAAGTGATCCGCTGATCGCGCAGATTCCACGAATATAAAAATCGGCGAAATCTGTGGATGGATTTTTGTTTTTAAATTATTTCGATCTTTTCATTGATTACTTGCCCATCTTCCCAATTCGCTTCCACCCATTTTGCCACATTTTGCAGGGACCGTTGTACATGGGAAGCGTCCGAGTTGACCATGGCGCAGGCAATGACCGCCTCCTGCCACATATCCTGCCGCTCCATTTCTGCCGCGGAGATATTGAAATCTCGCCGGAGGCGGTTCAGCAGGGGCTTGAGCCGGCCGCGTTTTTCTTTTAGCGAAGCGCACGCGGGGAGATGGAGATGGAATGTGATCAGACCGAGCATCAAAAAGTCTATTTCTGATTTACTAATAACGACTTCCGCTTTACAATTTCGTACATGTCTGACATCGATACTGCCTACAAGCTTGCCCTCGACTATCTATATTCCTTTGTGGATTATAGCCTGAAACATTCCTCCGAGCTTGCCAAGGCCGATTTCAACCTCGACCGCATGCGTGAGTTGATGGCGGAGCTCGGGAACCCGCAGGACCAATATCCCATCATTCATGTGGCGGGGACAAAGGGGAAAGGCTCTGTGAGCGCGTTGTGCGCCTCTGCGCTGAAAGCGGGTGGCTATCGCGTCGGCTTGTATACTTCACCCCATCTTTTGGATTACTGCGAGCGTATCCAAATCAATGGCGAGCAGATCTCGCACGCCAGCCTGGTCGAGCTGGTGGAGCAAATGAAACCGGCCGTTGCAAGGATCCCGAAACTAACCACATTCGAAATAACGACGGCGCTTGGATTTTTATATTTTGCTCAACAAAAAGCGGATGCGGCTGTTATTGAAGTGGGGCTTGGCGGCCGGTTGGACGCAACCAATGTGGTTACACCCAGGGTTTCCGTCATCGCATCGCTATCGTATGACCATATGGCTGTTTTGGGAAACACCCTCACCCTCATTGCCGGGGAGAAGGCTGGCATCATCAAGCCCGGCATACCGGTCGTATCGGCCCCACAAAAAGACGAGGCGCTGGATGTTTTAGTGCGGATTGCCAGGGAACGGGAAGCGCCATTCACATTGATCGGACGGGATGTAACATTCAAGCCGTTGGATCATTCTCTCAATGGGCAGACATTGCAAATTTCGACGTACAACCTTAAACCTTCAACCCTGATGTTGACTCTGCCTTTATTGGGAATCCACCAGGTGGTGAATGCTGCCACAGCTTACACTGCCTTGAAAGTCAGCAGTTTGAATATTTCTGATAAAGCCATCCAAAAAGGCTTCGCGGGAGTAAAATGGCCTGCCCGCTTTGAGGTGGTCCGTCGTAAACCGCCTGTTATTTTCGACTCGGCGCATAACCAGGATTCCTTTGCCTTCTTACGGCAAGCGCTCGATGATTATTTTCCAAATAAGCAGGTCTACCTTATATTTGGCGCTTCGGAAGACAAAAATATTCCGGGCATGTTCCTCGAGCTAAAACCCAAAGTCAAGCGTATGTTTGTGACAAAGTCCATCCATCCTCGCGCCCTGGAACCGGAGAAAATCGAGGAAATGGCGCAGCAAGCTGGTATCCAATATGAGGTGGTAAGCACAGTGGAAGCCGCATTGGACGTGGCGTTGGAGTTGTCGGAAAAAGATGGTAGCATTGTGCTTTCGGCAGGCAGCATGTTTGTAACTGCCGAAGTGATGGCAGCCTGGAAGAAAAGGTAAATGTTCAGGCTCAGCAGCCTTCGAAGAAGAATATCCCGAAAAAGCCTGGGTAGTTACAAGATAAAATAAGATAGTTCAGATCATAGAGAGTAGACAGTAGTGGATGAATCACCAAACTGAGTGGAACGAAGAAGAAGATAATTTCAACCTGGCACTTTCTCAACGCACCGAAGAACTCTACCGTGTGCCAAATCAAGAACCGGATGCAGACGGCCTGATCGAAGCGGCGGTTCTACCGCTTCGTGACCTGGTCGTATTCCCGCGTATGGTCTCACCGATCTTTGTGGGACGGGAGGCCTCTCTGCTGGCAGTGCAGGAGGCGCAGGTGAAGAACCAGACCGTGATCGGTCTGGTACAAAAAGACCCGGAACTCGAGGACCCAAAACCCGCAGATTTTTTACCGATCGGTATCGAGATGGCGGTTGGACGCCTGCTCTCAATGCCGGATGGCTCATCAAGCGCACTGGTTCAGGGACGACGGCGTGTCGAAATTGTGGACTTTATCAGGACGCGGCCCTTTTTGAAGGTGCGCGCCCGCCCGATCTTTGAATCGACGACTGCCGATCGGCAGACCCAGGCCTTGATGCGTTCCGTGCTCGATCTCTTCGACCGCTGTGTTCAGTTGGACCGGTCGATCCCTGAAGAAGCGCACCTGTTCGCAATGAACATTTCCGAACCGGGTTGGCTGTCTGATATGATCGCCACCTCGCTTTCACTCAAGTATGAGGCCAAGCTGAGTCTCCTGACTCTGCTGGATCCACGCGGACGATTGCAGGCCGTCAATAAGATCCTGGCGCAGGAAGTGGATGTGCTGGAGCTTGAGGATGAGATCCATTCGCGAGTGCAGAACGAAGTGGATAAAAGCCAGCGTGAGTTTTATCTCCGCGAGCAGATGCGCCAGATCCAGAACGAATTGGGCGAAGGCGATATTTTTACCCGCGATGCAACCGAGCTGAAGCAAAAGATCGTGGCAGCCAACCTGCCTGACGAACCGAAAGCCGTTGCCATGAAAGAACTTGAGCGGCTCAACCAGATGCCGCCGATGGCGCCCGAAGTCGGTATCATTCGCACCTATATAGATTGGATCATTGATCTGCCGTGGGTTGTATCCACGCCAGATAATCTGGATGTCAAGCACGCAGCCAGGACGTTGGACCGTGACCATTATGGCCTTAAGAAAGCCAAGGAACGCATCCTCGAATATATTGCGGTGCGCTCGCTTAAGCCGAAGAAGGAACGTCAGCCCATTCTATGTTTTGTCGGTCCGCCAGGCACAGGGAAGACCTCCCTGGGTCGTTCCATCGCCGAGGCGCTTGGCCGCAAGTTCGTGCGCGTTTCGCTGGGTGGCATCCGCGATGAAGCTGAAATACGTGGTCACCGGCGGACATACATTGGTGCATTGCCCGGCCGGGTGCTCCAAACGATGAAGCGGGCAGGGACGGCCAATCCACTCTTTATGCTCGACGAGATTGACAAACTTTATTCTGATTTCCGCGGTGACCCGGCTTCTGCTATGCTTGAGGTGCTCGATCCTGAGCAAAACAATGCTTTCAGTGACCATTATCTTGAAATGCCATTTGATCTTTCCAGGGTCATGTTCGTTACCACCGCAAATTATCTCGGCCCGATCCCGCCTGCCTTACTCGATCGTATGGAGGTGATCGAGTTTCCCGGTTATATCGAGGAAGAGAAAATCGAGATCGCCAACCGTTACCTGATCCCGCGCCAGATCGAAGAGAACGGCATCTCGGATATCGGCCTGACGTTCGATCCGGCTGCGCTGCAGCGGATTATCAGGGAATATACGTTTGAAGCCGGCGTGCGTAACCTGGAACGCGAAATAGGGCGCATCAGCCGCAAGGTAGCCAGGCTTAAAGCGGAAGAAAAGAAATATCCGGTTGTCGTAACAGCCGATATCATCGAAAAGTTCCTTGACCCGCCTCAATATATCCCGCCGGAGATGGAAAAGCAGGATGAGGTTGGGGTGGTACAGTCGCTGGCGTGGACTGAAAACGGCGGCGAGATCATGGCCGTGGAAGTGGCTGTTCTGGAAGGCAAAGGTTCTCTGCAAATGACGGGCCAGCTCGGCGATGTCATGCAGGAATCCGGCCAGGCCGCTCTGACCTACATTAAGTCGCGCGCTTTGTCGCTCGGGATCGATTTGGATGTCTTTGAACGGATGGACATCCACCTGCACATGCCCGAAGGAGCGATCCCGAAAGACGGCCCCTCTGCGGGGATCACGATTGCCACCGCTATGATCTCCGCTTTGACCGGAAGGCCGGTTTATCGTCATATTGGGATGACGGGTGAGATTACGCTGCGCGGTCGGGTGCTGCCAATTGGAGGCGTCCGTGAAAAGGTATTAGCGGCCTACCGTGCCGGTCTCAGGGTGGTGCTTTTGCCCGAAAAGAACCTTAAGGACCTGCATGATGTCCCCAAGGCGGTAAGATCGGAGTTAAAGATCATTCCTGTGATCCACATGGATCAGGTTTTGGAAGTTGCGCTTGCACCCGAGGCTGTGATCGAACCACCCAGGCCGCGGAAGAGAAATGAAGATTCCGTTGATAGCCAGTCGGATGAATAGTGTAGTAAAAGCTCCTCGTTAATTTTCTATAAGTGCAAGCGCTTTTCGCGAAGCATACAGTAACATTTTTTGTATCTACCCGCAGCCCCGGCATGGTATACCCGCAAAAACGAAATGTGCAGGGCGCACGCCCTGCACATTTCGTTTTTGCGGAATTCTTAGTCCCAGGCTGAAAGCGTGGGACGTAAGGGGGGTAGATACCATTTATATTGTCCGAGGCTTTCAACCTGTGACAAAAAATGTCAACGATCGAATTTAGTGGGTTAGTAGAACCCTGGAAATAGGAGAAATAAATGACTTCTTCCCGTCTCGAACAACTTCACAATGCCCTTGCCCAGGCCGGATTGGATGCGGTTATGCTTAACCCGGGACCGATGCTTGCCTATCTTACCCAGCTTCATTTTCACCTGATGGAACGCCCGGTTGTGCTGTTGATACCACAGGATAAAACTCCGGTGATTGTGCTGCCTGAATTGGAATTGCTAAAGGTGGGCCTAATTCCTTATAAAGTTAATGCGTTTCCTTACGGTGAGAATCCATCCGATTGGGATGCAGTCTTCCACAAGGCGATTCTTTCTCTTGGGTTGGATGGTAAGAAGATTGGCGTGGAACCGAGGCGGTTACGTTTGCTTGAGTTTCAATATGTCCGCGCCGCCGCTCCCGAAGCGGAGTTCCCGGATGCGTCCGATGCTTTGGGGTCGCTGCGTTTGCGGAAGGACGAGTCAGAGATTGAAGCCATGAGCCGTGCGGTTAAAATCTCACAAGACGCCCTCGAAGCAACAATGCCATTGATCAAGATTGGTGTGACCGAAAAGCAGATCGCGTCTGAGTTAACGGTCCAATTGCTCAAACATGGCTCGGAACCTGAATTGCCGTCTTCCCCGATCGTCTCTTCCGGGCCGAATTCCGCCAATCCACATGCTTCGCCGTCCGAAAGAAAGCTTCAAGCTGGCGATTTGCTTGTTGTGGACTGGGGCGCAAGCGTGGACGGTTATATCTCTGACCTCACACGCACATTTGCTATGGGCGAGGTCGAACCTGAATTCAAAAAGATTGCCGGTATTGTTCTAAGTGCTAACGAGGCTGGTCGGAAGGCGGGTCGTCCGGGTGTCCCTTGTGCAAATGTGGATAAGGCCGCGCGCAGTGTGATCGAGCAGTCCGGCTATGGTGTCTATTTCACACATCGCACCGGGCATGGGATCGGCATGGAAGACCATGAAGAGCCGTACATGCGCGGGGATAATATGCAAATGTTATATCCCGGCATGGCGTATACCGTGGAACCGGGTATTTACTTGCCTGAGCGTGGAGGCGTACGGATCGAAGACAACGTGGTGGTCACCAGGGATGGCGTTCAAGTATTAAGCGACATGCCGCGCGAACTCAGGGTTTTAAGTTAAGCACCAGGCTGGCCAATACGATGATCACTTTTAAACGGGCCGTCCTGCGATTTATGGACTGGCCTTAAACTCCTTTTCAAGGCAATGGAGAACATTTGTGAAATTAGCCTTTCAACATATCGCTCTCTCTGGCAGATGGTTGTTAATTGGGTTAAGCCTGCTTATTTGGGTTGGGATAATATCCTTGTTTATCACCATTGGATATGAAGAAACATGGAAAATTTGGAATATTCCCACACAAATGCCTCCATTCATGGATTTTCGACTCATTCCAGGTACTGCGGCGACGATTCGGATGGGATTGGATCCCACAATCTCAAACCCCGGAGATCCACTTGGGCGGTTATTTAATTATCCAAAAGTATGGTATCTCCTTTTTTATACGGGTGTATCTCAGAACGACACGATCTGGGTTGTCATACCTTTAATAATTCTATTTTTCATAAGCGTATTCGCGTTTCCTGGTGAAGTAAAGGTTTTCGACGTTTTATTGATTCTTTCTATTATCTTTTCCCCTGCTGCCATGTTTCTTTATGAGCGTGGTAATGTTGATTTGATTTTTTTCACTTTGTGTGCTTTAGCGCTAATGATCATGGATTTTTCTATATATGCTTCCCTGACCCTGGTGTTAATAGGCGCGGTGTTCAAAATATATCCTTTCTTTATGATGAGCGTCTATTTTAATCAGGGAAAAAAAAGGTTTTGGTATTTAGTCCTGGCGGGTTTGTTGATATTTGGTGCTTATACATTATTATCATGGAACGATTTTCGAACTGATTGGAATATTACCCAACGCGGTTTTGATTATTCCTATGGCGCCAATGTGATCATTCTCCATTTCAGGCATGAATTGAATGTTTTTTTATTAAATACCTTCTCCCATGGTTGGACAGACCGATTATTGGATTTCGGCCCATATATCATTGCCATTTTCATCTTTTTGATTGCGGTCGTTTTAGGCAGTCGAAGTTCGATTACGAGTGGATCTCATAATCAGCGGAATTTGGCCGCATTCCGGTTGGGGGCATCTATTTATATTGGGACGTTTCTTATGGGGAACAATTGGGACTATCGTCTGGTGTTCCTTGTTTTTACCTTGCCGCAGATATCGGAATGGGCTCGAACCAGGGGGGAACGAATGCGCTCTCTGGCGATTCTAAATATTGCCATGATGTTTATTGCTTGTTGGTATTTGGTTATCAGCCTATTATTGAATAACTTTGGCCTGTTAGGCGTTTTGAAGGATCCCCTCTTCCTTTTCGATGAAATCGCAAAATGGGGGATGTTTATGGGGTTAACGATCCTCTTTTTTGCTTCAGCTCCTGAATGGCTAAAATCAATTGACACATTTCTCCATATTGCCCGAAAACCCGATATTCTGGAAAATATGGTTTAGCTGAAATCCTTTCTCTTCTCTGAAATATCTACCGATGTTACCCATTTTCCTGCAGGTTCCACCCAGCGGTCGGCTTGGAAATAAGAATCCTGCCTGACCTGGTGCTCGTGCAAGGTATTGCTCTTGCGAGGCGGGGTGTGTGGAGTGAAATATTAATTACCCTTTGTTGGAGATGTATGAGTGACTAGTTACTGCGAATACGTCCGCGGCCACCCTGAAGATGAATATAACAGTCTCTACCATGATCAGGAATACGGTTTTCCTCTAACAGAGGATAACCTGCTTTTCGAGCGTTTCGTGCTTGAGATCAACCAGGCTGGTCTGTCCTGGATCACCATTTTGAAAAAGAAGGATAACTTCCGCCGCGCTTATCAGGGATTCGATATTAATGTTGTCGCTCAATATGGTAAGAAGGATGTAGATCGTTTACTCCTCGATCCGGGTATCATTCGTAATAAATTAAAAATAAATGCCGCGGTCGAGAACGCCCGTCGGATCCAGGCCTTTTACGGACAATACGGTTCGTTTAAAGGCTGGTTGGATGCCCATCATCCTCTTCCGCTGGAAGAGTGGGTGCCGCTATTTAAAACCAGTTTTGTTTTCACAGGTGGCGAAATCGTTCGGGAGTTTCTCGCCAGTACAGGATACTTGCGGGGAGCGCATGATAAGGATTGTCCGGTCTATAAGAAAGTAGCTGCTCTTAAACCTGGCTGGGCTATAATAAAATAATCTTTTCCAGTAATTATCCAATAGATTTTACATTCGAGGGGTTTCCATGCCTCAGGTCATCGCAACAGCAGAACCTTTTTTATTCCCCGGTTCGAAGACTGGTTGTCTTCTTATACATGGATTCACTGGTTCGCCGAAAGAAATGCACTGGATGGGTGAATATCTTGCCGAACAAGGATATAGTGTTTTGGGAATTCGCCTGGCCGGACATGCCACTCACCCTGAAGACATGATCCGCTCCCGTGCGGCCGATTGGATCGCTTCCGTAGAGGACGGTTATCACCTCCTGCGCGGCCTCACCGATCATGTCTACCTTATCGGGCTTTCGATGGGTGGCGCTTTATCTTTGCTCATGTCTACCCAGTTGAATGTCAGGGGCGTTGTCGGGATTTCAACGCCATACCGGTTGCCGAATGATTGGCGTTTGAATTTCATCGAATTCCTGAGTATATTTCAACCCTATACGCCAAAGAGTAAATCGCCGCCCGGTTCCGGCTGGGTCGACCAGGAAGCAAGGAAGGGAAATATATCCTATCCCCAGAACCCGGTCCGGTCTGTCGGTGAGTTAAATAAATTGATCATCCGGATGCGGGCAGCACTGCCTGATGTGAAGGTGCCTGTTTTGTTGATCCATTCAAAAAACGATCGGTATGTGCTGCCGGAAAACATGGAGCGTATCTATCGGGACCTGGTCGGCATACAGGATAAAACAAAATTATATTTAACAGATAGCGGGCATGTAGTCATACGTGATGCATCCCGCCGACAGGCCTTTAAATCAGTCGGTGAATTTATTGATCGCCTGGAGTCCAAACCTCAATGAACCGTTCGTTGCTTTGGCTGGGTGCGGCATTATTCACCTGGGGTGTTGGTGAGGGAATGTTTCTTTTGTTTCAACCGATCTATTTGCAGCAGTTGGGCGCTGACCCGATCCAAATCGGCGCGATCCTTGGGGGTTTTGGTGCAGTGATGACCATTGCCCATATCCCTGCTGGGTATCTCTCCGATCGTATTGGCCGCCGGCCGATTCTTATTGCCGCGTGGGTGATCGGTGCTGTGGCAACATTTTTGATGGCTCTTGCGCATAACCTGACCCTCTTTATCATCGGCTTGGGGATCTATGGCTTTACTGCTTTTGTCATATCGCCGTTGGATAGTTATGTAACCGCCGCACGCGGTAATTGGTCGGTGGCCCGCGCGATCACCTTTATTTCCATGACATACAATGCGGGTGCGGTGCTTGGTCCCATCACCGGTGGTTGGGTGGGTGACCATTTTGGGTTGCGCACGGTTTATTTCATCTCAACTGGTGTTTTTATTTTTTCGACGTTCATCATGTTTTTCATTTCCCCTCAACCGCGTGATCATCACGATCCTGAAAATCCACCCGCCAGCCTGCTGACCAATAAACGTTACCTGGGTTTGCTCGCTATATTGTTCGTTGTTGCTTTTGCCACATACATACCTCAGCCTTTCACGCCTAATTTTCTCAGGGATCAGCATGGATTATCGCTCAGCGTTATCGGTGAGCTTGGTTCGATCGGCAGTATTGGCAATACCGTGCTCAATTTGCTGCTCGGTTTGGTCGAAGCACGGTCCGGTTTTATATTGGGTCAGGTCGGTGTGGCGGCCTTCACTGTACTCTTGTGGCGCGGCACAGGCTTTGGGTGGTTCGCAGCCGGTTATTTCCTGCTCGGTGGCTTCCGTGTCCTGCGCGGCCTGGGTGTGGCACAGGTTCGCCCATATGTGCACGAATCTCAGATGGGCCTTGCGTACGGTATCGCTGAAACTGTCGGCTCTATGACGGTTTTGCTTGCACCGCTTTTAGCCGGATATCTTTATTCGCTCGACCCGGCCCTCATGTATCCGGTCGGCCTAATATTCATCGGAGTGGGGTTCGTCATCAGCTTGATCTTTACACCCCATTCAAGGAAGTTCCCACCTGAGCGTATCGAACTTGCTCCGGATCTCTAGAAGGTTATTATGTTGGAAATCGTTACTTTCATTCTCGGCCCCGTACAGACAAACGCCTATCTCGTGGCTGATTCTGAATCCCATGATGCAGCTGTTATAGATCCCGCCTGGGATGGTCAGGTCATCCTGGCGGAAGCACTTAAACGTAACTGGCGGATTGCCCATCTGTGGTTTACACACGCTCATTTCGATCACATTGGAGGCGCAGGAGCGATTGCCGATGGACTTAATCCATTGCCGTTGGTGGCGTTGCACCCCGCAGATCATGTCTTGTGGCGTGCGGAAGGGGGCGCGCCGCTTTTCGGTTTTAGAATTGATCCGGGTCCTGAACCGACCTTTGATCTGGCCCAGGGACAGGTCCTTCGCTTAGGCAGCGTTGAATTTGAAGTTCGCTATACCCCCGGCCATACTCCCGGTCATTGCATCTTTTATGTCCCCTCTGAAAATGTTTGTTTCTGTGGTGATTTGATTTTTCAAAATAGCGTGGGCCGCACTGATTTACCCGGCGGGGATTCGAACACCCTGATCGAAAGTATTAAGACACAGGTATTTACATTGCCAGATGCCACTCGTCTGCTCCCGGGTCATGGACCGGAAACCACGGTGGCGCAAGAAAAGGAATTTAATCCGTTCGTAGATGGTTCGCCTTTAATCTAACTTTGGAAGAGAGAACTTACTGAAGGGTAAGTACGTGATTTCAACAAGAAAGGCGAAGTAAAATACTTCGCCTTTCTTGTTTCGCCTAACTAACGAGGTTTCTGGTTTTGTCGTTGGAGGAAATTGTCTAATTCTTGCCGTGATTTCTCAACGGTGTAGCCATAATTTTCCTGGATCAAACCGGCCAATTCTTCGTAAGACCCATTGATCTGATTCAGTTGATCATCAGTCAGTTTACCCCATTGCTGTTTGACTTTTCCTTTCATCTGCTTCCATTTACCTTATAAAACATCTTTATTTACTGTGACGTTCATTGATTATCTCCTTATATCTTTTCGGATTTGGAATTAATTGAACACATCGTTAGGGATGGTTCAATGCAGGGGGGATCTTAAATGCCTGCCTATTGATTTGTAGCTTTATTTTTTTGATATCCGATTCTCATTAATGTAATATTCAAACCCAATTCGAACTTTACTTTGCAGGCTTGGGAGCAAAAATAATATGTGTTTCCGTGGATTGTAGTTTGCGCCACAGCATCCTTGGGCTCGAGGTGTTTTTCGCAAACAGGATCAATTTCCATAGTTGACATATTTTCTCCTTTCTATTAATGTGGAACGGCATCCGTCAATTCTCTAGGTCTTGGTTTTATTAAGGATACCCGTGCAGTTATAAAAACGAGAAACCCGTCCGGATGTTATATGGTTCTTGGAATGAATCTAAATTTTTAATAATTAGCATTTATAAATATGGTTGCGTATAGATTTAAAGCTTTTCTTTTATTAATGGGATATTTTATTAACATGATTAACTGATATCAATCCTGGTTGGTTGTAAATATCCCCCTCGAAGTTTTATAAATCTGAAATAAGTGGGATTAAGTTAAATATAAATTGGCGGTCGGATTCTATTCACCTAAGTAAATAAAATATGTAAACAAAATCGGGTTCCCATTTGGGAACCCGATGGTTATTAACTTATTTTCTTTTTCATTGAGAACTTCAGCGCAGTCTTATAAACTAGTTCCATCTTCTGTGTCAGCGCTTTTGCTTCTGCATTACCCTGGCCGGCTTGCGACCCGACTTGTGCTACCAGTCCGTTTAGGGTTTCCATGAAGGCATCATTTACTATATTTTCATTTTCTGCCAGCATCTTTTCGATGCCTGCCTGGTCGGGCGCGTCGAGTAGTTTTTCGATGAATGCCACTTCTGGCGGCGGGGCAGATGCAGCCTGCAGGATTTCCAGCATCTTCTGGAGCTTTCCCATGCGTACGTAATCGTTCTTTTCCGACGCCTGGCGCAGAGAGGTCTGCACCACGTCCACGGCATCTTGTGTGAAGCTCTCCAAATTGGCTTGAGTAGCTTTGGCAACGTCTTCCTGTGTAAGAATTTTCTCGACGAGTTCCTGTGCCTGCTTGTAGCGCGCTTCCAATTGTTTGTCAATCTCGTTTACCAGATCCAGCAGCTTTTCACGTAGGCCTTCCAATTTTGTCTTTGAATCGCCGGAGGCCTTATCGATCATTTCGGTCAGGTTTTGGAAGAATACGTAATCCATCCCATTCCGTGCCAGGGATACATATGCTTTAAGGCGCGCTTCGTTGGGAGCCTTGATCATAAAATCAAGTAGTTTCTCCCGCGTCAAATTTTGGCCGGCTTCTTGTAAGGTCTTGGCAGCAGCTTCCAATTCTCCGACCGAAGCCTGTAATTGACGGCCATATTCCGTCTCTGTTAGCAGTTGCTTTTGCAGGTCGGTCATTTGTTTGGCTAGTTGTTCCTGGCCGCTTCCGGCTCCGGCTTGTAGGAGTCGGCTGAATAATGCAAAGAACTGTTCGTCGAATAAATTTGTATTTTGTTTGATGATTTCGCTTCGTACTTCTGCCTTTGGGGCTTGCAGCAGCCGGTCTATGAGGCTCAAGCGTTCCTGTTGCACTTTGATCATCTCCGGCGTAATACCGTCCTTGCCAAGAATGGTCTCTACCATTGACTCAAAGGTCAGGTTCGGGATCGGCTTAAAAAGATAGGCTTTGCGCTTATCCGGGGGGAGCCGGTTTGTGACCTGCGTGATCATCGGGCCGATCAGTCTTTCCTGCTCGTTGAGGGGCATCCCTAATTCCGGCGGAAAGTAAGTCAGGAGTAGTTCTTTATCGGCATCGTGATAAACAATGGGCGTTGCGAGACGCCCTTCGTAACCACAATATGGACAGTGCGCAACATTCGAAACTCCGCCGAGCAGGCGCTGTTTGGCGCCTGGGTCGGAGCTCACGTCGAAAAGCTGTTCTACGTTTGCAGTGATCATTTGTTTACAGCGTGGACAAGCAATTTGAGTCTGGGGCATGGATTAGTTTCCAATTTCTTATATTTGATTTACAACCATTGGGGGTCCGCCGGATCTCGTTTCTATACATGGATCCTTTTACTCAATACCTTATATTATCAGTTTTTCCAATTGATCGATATATCCTTCCATGACCGCAAAGGTTTCTTCGATCGGTTTGGGGCTTGCAAGGTCAACCCCGGCGCGTTTTAGGACTTCTAATGGATAGGCCGAGGAGCCTGATTTAAGGAAACCGAGATAATCTTCCGCGGCGTTCTTTTCGCCCCGTAGGATACGTCCGGATAGGGCATGTGCGCCTGAGATCCCGGTGGCATACTGATAAACATAATAGTCTGAGAAAAGGTGTCCGAATGTTGACCAAACCATCCCGACGCGCGGACGGTCTACCTTTACTTTCGGTCCAAAACCCTCGGTGAACAGGTCGGTCATAAGGGTGATCATGGAATCGGCGGTCAGGGATTCACCTTTTTCGATTCGTTCATGCGTTTCCAATTCGAAGCGTGCCAGTGTTGGCATTTGGAAGAAATAACGGAAGAAGTTTGACATTGCTTCTTCGATCAAGGCGATCTTAAAATTCTTGTCCTTGATGGTATTTAGCAGGTGAGCGCGCACCATGGCCTGATGAAAGTTCGAAGCAACCTCGGCCACAAAAAGCGAATAATCTGTATAAACCAGCGGCTGGTTTTTCCAGGTCAGATAGGAATGCATGGAATGACCCAGTTCGTGGGCCAGCGTGCCCATGCTGCTGACATCATCTGTAAAGCTCATCATAATGAATGGATAAGTGCCTGGCGCGCCGTAGGAAAAAGCCCCGTTCTGTTTTCCCTTGTTAGGAGCCCAATCGACCCAACGTTCCTCAAGACAGCCTTTTCGGATTGTAGCCGTATATTCCTGCCCCAACGGGGCAAGACCTTCGCATATCAAGTCAACGGCATGTTCGAAAGAAATTTTGGTGCTCTTTTTGCTCAGGGGTGCCCACATATCATAATAAGCTATGTCACGCAAACCGAGTGCCTTGCGGCGTATTTCGAAATAACGATGCCAGGTGGGGAGGTGTTTCTTGAACGTGTCGATCAGGTTATGGAAGACTTCCAATGGGATATTGTTTTCGAAAAGCGAGGCTGCCAGGGAGGATGGATGCTTTCGAGCCTGCATTAAAAAAACGTTGGCTTTGATGGATGTAGCCAGGTTGCTCGACAGAGTGTTCTTGAATTCCAAATGGCGGTCCATGTAACTGTCCCAGGCGGTCTCCCGGGCTTTCCGGTCGTTCTCCTCCAAAATCTTGTAGATTGAGCTTTGTGTGACTTCGAGCTTCCTGCCTTTTGAATTCAAGGCGGATGCGAATTTGAAATCAGCGTTGGTAAGCATACTGGCGGTATTCGAGGGCCCGGTAAATGGATCGCCCAACATTCCGACCAACTCTTCTAC